>NZ_JAMOKU010000002.1:0-179068 GCF_023656845.1 Parabacteroides sp. Y3-G-102
AACGCATGCGCAGGGAATTGTCAGAGAAAGAGATACTTGACACCGTGAGGGATATCCGGCATGAGGCTCCGGGCATCGGGGCGTACAAGCTGTACCTGATGCTCAAGGAACTCTATCCGGACGAGATGCGTGGCCGGGACTGGTTCTACGGGCTGATGCACGAGTCACACCTGATGCTGAAGCCCGGGAAGCGCCGTCACACGACAAGCTCCAACCATCCTTACAGGAAGTACAAGAACATGATCAAGGGATTGACCGTCAACAGGATCAACCAATTGTGGGTGGCCGACATCACCTATATCGACACCGATGAGGGCGTGGCCTACCTGCATCTCCTGACGGACGCGTTCACGCATGAGATCATAGGCTGGGTCCTTTCCGACAGCCTAGTCGCCTCCAATACCGTGACGGCTCTGGACATGGGTATCTCGCACGTGTCACCCCTAGGGTTCGATGGACTGATCCACCACTCCGACCGCGGCGTTCAATATTGTTGTAATCAATATATTGATCGTCTACAGGCCATTAAAGCCACGATCAGCATGACGGAGGACTACAAGCCTACCGACAACGCGATCGCCGAGCGGGTCAACGGCATCATCAAGCAGGAATGGCTCTACAGGATGAAACGCCCCCCGGACGTGGTGGTCGCAAGGGATTTGTTGGCGAGGATCATAGACTTCTACAACAATAGGAGACCGCATAGGAGCAACAGGGACATGCTCCCACCTGTCAGGTTCCGAGAAGCTCTGACTTGTATGTGATCGCTCAATGGAGGCTTTGCGCCTCCAGCCGCGAGGCTTCCTCCGCAGTGGTTTTTTCATGGTTGTTTTGCATGGAAAAAGAAAAACGGTATTTTTGCCGCTGTGAACCGGTTCAGGAAACAACTTTCAACCCTGTGAAGTTTTTCAGGAGAAGCTTCTCTAAGATGTGAAGTACCTTAGAAAATAACAGTAAAATCTGTGAAGTAAATTTAGGCATAGTCACAGTGCTACTGACCCGACCGATGAATATATACTGACCAGGCCAACGCAGTATATATTACTTTGCAGATACAGTATATCTTCTATAAAAAATCCCCGGTAAGTACCGTTAAAAAAGGGTGTATCAAACGTTCCTTTGATACACCCTTTCTTTTATAAATTCTATTAATAGCTTACTTGGCCGGAGAGGAATAATTCTTATTCAAGTATTCCAGCAATTCGCCTGTGATATCATAGGAATCGCCAGCCAAAAGGATATTATCTCCTACCGTATTGCTGAATACCACTTGATAGCCTCTACCCAGATTGAAAGCCTTCAATTGAGAAACAACCGTATCGCGTAATTGCTCGTTCAACTTCTGCTGCTCTTGCATCAACTCTTGAGCCAATTGGTTATCTAAGTTCTGCAACTCTTGTTGCTTATTCAATAAACGTTGTTGCTCTTGCTCCGCCCTCTCACGGGTAAGGAAAGCGTTATTTTCTACCTTACGCTGGAAATCTTGCATCTCGCCTTGTAAACTACGGGCTTTCTGGGTGATGTTAGCACGGGAATTCTCTTGTTTCTTCAAGATGATCTCGTTCAGATCCTTGGAATAATTGTAATTAAGTAACAGGGAATCCACATTTACATAAGCGATCGGAAGTAAGGCCGTTGTGTCTCCCGCTGACGCGAATGTTCTTGTTACGCTTGATTCTTTCTTGCCGGAAAATTGCATAATATACAAGATTACGACAGCCACCGCTAGCACACCGTTAATAACGTAGTTAATGTTCTTCATAAAGTGCAATTTAAATCTTATTTTTTTATTCTTTTATTTCGTTCATGATGTCATAGAGTCCCTTTTGCTTCACCGCCATACGATCCATGGTCTTCGCACAAAATATACCTTTCTTACCCAACGCCCTGTTTCCTTCGATATGCGTATTCGGGAACCTTCCTCCCTTTTTCAACAGCACTTTTATCGATAGCAACACGACACTGATAACAAGAATTATGACCGTAAATAATAACGTTGTAAGCATTTTCTCTATATTTGTGGACGCAAATATAAGAGTTTAAGTGATTACTAAGTGTCTTTTTGGCATTTTATTCTACTTTTTTTCGAACTAAGCTCTTTCAGTTGCGGTTTTATTAACTTTAGAGTAACATCTATAATACATTGTAACATTATGAAGATTACTGATTTAAAGCCTACTATCGTATGGAAGTTCTTCCATCAAGTAACCCAAGTGCCTCGCCCCTCAAAAAAGGAAGGCAAAATGATTGAATTCCTAGAATCATTCGCGAAAGAGTACAAAATAGCTATCAAGAAAGATGAAGCCGGCAACCTTTTAATGTCAAAGCCTGCCACTCCGGGAATGGAGGATCGTCCGGTAGTCGTATTGCAGTCTCACATGGATATGGTTTGCGAGAAAAATAACGGTACGAAACACGATTTCGACAATGATCCGATCGAGACGATCGTCGACGGCGAATGGCTGCGTGCCAACGGCACTACTTTGGGAGCCGATAATGGTATCGGTGTAGCGGCCGAGTTGGCTTTGCTTGCCTCCGATGATATCCAACACGGTCCGATCGAATGTTTGTTCACAGTAGACGAAGAAACAGGTTTGACCGGAGCGAAAGCCTTGAAAGAAGGTTTCATGACCGGAGATATCTTGTTAAATCTCGATAGCGAGGACGAGGGAGAGATCTTTATGGGTTGCGCCGGAGGTAAAGACACACAAGCGACTTTCCATTATGAGCCAGTTCCTACGTCCGATAAGATGCAGTATTTCCGTATCGATGTGAAAGGGTTGAATGGCGGTCACTCCGGTGGCGAGATCCACAAAGGATTAGGCAATGCCAACAAGATATTGGTTCGTTTCTTATTCTTATTGAAAAAGAAATATGATTTCGTTCTTTGCTCTATCGATGGAGGAAACTTACGTAACGCAATCGCTCGCGAGGCACACGCCGTGATCGGCTTGCATCCGGAAAATAAGGAGGATGTACGTATCTTGCTGAACCATTTCGCCGCCGACGTTGAAAATGAGTTGAAACATGTAGACCCGAGCGTTCAGTTAGCGATGGAGTCCACGGATCGTCCGGAGTATCATATCGACAATGCCACCGCCGAGAAATTAATCTACGCCTTGCACGCTTGTCCGCACGGCGTAATCGGTATGAGCCACGATATAGAAGGCTTGGTAGAGACTTCTACCAACCTTGCTTCCATAAAGATGAAAGAAGGCAATACGATCTTGATCGGTACCAGCCAGCGTAGCTCTATCGAATCATGCAAGATCGCTATCGCCAATACGGTAGCCTCCACGTTCCTATTGGCTGGAGCAGATGTAAAACATGGCGATGGCTATCCGGGATGGGCCCCGAACCCCGACTCTAAGATCTTGAAGATCGCACAGGAGACTTACAAACGCCTATTCAACAAAGACGCCAAGATCATGGCCATCCACGCCGGATTAGAGTGCGGTTTGTTCTTGGAAAAATATCCGAAACTGGATATGATCTCTTTCGGGCCTACTTTGCGTGACGTACATTCACCCAACGAGCGTATCGAGATCGCTACGGTCGGTTTATGGTGGAGCCACCTTCTTGAATTATTAAAGAGCATCCCCGCAAAATAAACCAACGTTTTTTGCGTTATAAGAAGAGGAAAGACACGATAACCGTGTCTATCCTCTTTTTTTATGTTAATGTCTTGCAACTTTTTTATGATAATTTTGTTTATCTATTAAAACAAGAACACAAGATATTTACAGTTAACATTTACGAAAATGAAAAGATTAACGATAACGCTATTTATACTCGCAACGCTTCTGTTGAACATGCTTCCGGCATGCGACGGTTTGGATGATCATTATTCCACCAACCCGACTTACCGGCTAAGCTTCTCGACAGACACGCTCGCTTTTGATACGATCTTCAGTACGATCGGTTCTACCACCCGTCAATTTATGATCTACAATAAAAATAGTGAACCTCTGAGCATTGAGTCCATCATGCTGGCCAGTGGAGAGGCTACCGGCTTCCGCATGAATGTGGATGGACGCAAAGGTAGCTCATTTAATAATGTAGGGATACTCGCCAACGACAGCATGTATGTATTCGTGGAAGTAACGGTCGATCCGAATGGTGGCAATCAACCTCTGTTGATACAGGATTCCGTACTTTTCACCGTGAATGGCATCCGTCAATCCGTATTATTGGAAGCCTATGGGCAGGATGTTAATCTTTACAAAGGCGGTGTTACGATTACAAAAGATTCTATCCTCACGGCCAATCGTCCTTACTTGATCTACGATAGTTTGGTTATCGCTAAAGGGGTTTCATTGAATATCGAGAAGGGGGCTACTTTCTATATGCATGATAAAGCGAGCCTGATCGTTCACGGCTCCATGAACGCTTTAGGCACCTTGGATGAGCCTATCACTTTCCGAGGCGATCGTTTGGATTATATACTAAATGATATATTACCGTATGACCGGACTCCCGGGCAATGGGGAGGCATTACCTTTAAGGCGGATAGCTACGGGAATGTCTGGGATAATGTAATCGTACGTAATGGTACCTCCGGTGTATATTGCGAGCTTTCCACCCCGGACCGCCCAAAGATCAAGATAAACAACTCACAGATCACGAATATGGGGAGCGATCTATTCTTCGCCATCAATTGTGATGTTATCGCTACAAATACGGAATTCAGCAATGCCGGAGGAAGTGTACTCACTTTAGTCGGTGGTAAATATTACTTCGCTCACTGTACGATGGCTAATTACATGAGTTTAACCAAAAGGGAAATGGCCAGCGAGACTGTTCCTTTGGATAGTAAATGCCTATACTTGCTCAATAACGTAACAGTAGACGGAAATGGCCCGTATCCTATCACGCAAGCTTATTTTGACAATTGCACTATCGATGGAAGTTACGATGTCGAATTAAAAGCAGATGGCAGTACAGATTTCGATTATCGGTTCAATCACTGTGCGCTTAAAGCCAAAGAATCCTCCAGCGATCACTTCAAGGAGGTCTTGTTTATCAAAAAGACTCCTTCCTATCGGAAAGTAGGAGGCAAGCAAAATAAATACACCTATGATTTCCGGCCAGATTCCGTATCGACTACCGGAGTCGGAAAAGCAGATCCCGAGATAACGAAGAATTATCCGATCGATCGTTACGGTGTCAACCGGCTAACCAGTTCGAACGGCCCGACCATAGGAGCCTACGAGTTTGTTCAGGAAGAGACCGAAGATTCAAACCAATAAGAATACATTACATATTAACAATTAATCAAAGCTTTAACTATGAAGATTTTTATGTTTTTTCTTTTATTCTTTGCCTCCCCTCCGTTATTTGCCCAAGCTACGTTCAAGGTCATGACCTATAATGTGGAGAACTTTTTCGACACAAGGGATAATCCAACCAAGAATGACGATGAATTTCTACCTTCCGGCAACCGGTACTGGACACAAAGCCGCTACTATCATAAGCTACAACAAATAGCGAAAGTAATAAGCGCTGCCGGGGAATGGAGCACACCGGCCTTAATAGCTCTTTGCGAAGTCGAGAACGACTCCGTCCTGTCTCATCTTACCCGTCGCACACCGCTCCGCTGGCAGGATTACCGATATATTATCACTCAAAGCCCCGATCCCAGAGGTATTAATGTCGCTCTTCTTTATCAACGAGATCAATTCTTTTATTTACGACATGAATCCATTCCAATTCGTTTTTCCGGGAACAAACACAAATTAACCCGAGATATCCTACACGTATATGGAAAGATCATAACAGGCGATACCTTAGATGTTTTCGTGTGTCATTTCCCCTCCCGCTACGGAGGAGAAAAAGAAAGTGAAAAGGATCGTTTTGACGCGGCCCGCACTTTACGGGGATCTAGCGATTCCCTGTTACTGATACGAGAAAAGCCGCAGATACTCATTATGGGAGACTTCAATGATACCCCTCAAGACAGAAGTATTTCCGAGATATTCGCTGCCCAAGCCTTTCCTGAAAATACGCAGATCACAGATTCCACATCTTGTACCTATTATAATTTGTTCGCAAGCCCCCATATAACTCAATTCCCGGGTAGTCATAAATACCAAGGCGAATGGAGCCAACTCGATCAAATAATCGTAAACCGGGATCTCATCACGCAAGAGTCTTCCATGCATATCATTCCGGAAAGCATCCACATATTCGCTCCTGATTTTTTATTGACTAAAGATAAAACATGGCGGGGGGTACGTCCTTTTCGAACCTATTACGGCTTTAAATATGAGGGCGGTTTTAGTGACCACCTGCCATTAGTCATCGATTTCCAAATATGCCCGTAAAAACACGTACGTGTTTTCCATAGACACAAAAAACACTATCTTTGTATCACAAAATACGTAATACCTATGAATATTAGATCCATATATCTAGCCGGTCTATTCGCGATCATCGGCTCCCACATAATCAACACAAACGCCCAGCAACTTAGGAATCCTTTCGATTTCCCGATCTTACTGAGCGGAAATTTCGGTGAGTTAAGAAGTAATCATTTCCATTCCGGAATAGACTTCAAGACACAAGGGGTAGAAGGTAAACCCGTACATACGGTACAAGAAGGATACGTATCACGTATATCCGTAAGTCCATGGGGCTACGGTAACGGGCTTTACATCACACACCCGGATGGAACGACCACCGTATACGGCCATCTACAAAAATTCTCGAAGAAAATAGCGAATTATGTAAAAGAGCAACAATACGCACAAGAAAGTTTCAATGTAAATCTCTTCCTTACGCCGGATTTGCTTCCTGTCGAGAAAAATGAAGTCGTAGCGTTAAGTGGCAATACCGGAAGTTCTGGTGGGCCTCATCTCCATTTTGAGGTACGAGACACCGATACCGAGGAAGTCATGGACCCCTTGGATTATTTCTCGGATCGGATAACCGATACCCGTCCTCCTAAAATCCAAGGAATACAGATCGTCCCCATCGAAGGAAAAGGCGTAGTAAACGGCAAAAGCAAGAAGCTTGAGATAAAACCCGTCACGGCGAAAAACGGGAAACAGACAATCACTGGAAAAATCGAGGCATGGGGAGAAATAGGGCTCGCTGTAAAAGCCTATGATTATATGGATAATACGACTAACATTTATGGCGTACGAGAAATCACGCTCACGGCAGACAGCCAAGTGATTTTCCATAGTAATCTTGATAAGTTCGCATTTGACGAGACCCGTTATCTGAACACATTCACAGATTACGAAGAATGGAAAGATCATCGCTCTTTCTATATGCGTAGTTTCATCGAGCCGGGAAACCGTCTACGCTTCCTTGAAAGCGTAAACCGGGGAATCTTGCGTATAGATGAACCTCGTACCTATCATTTGACGTATACACTTGCTGACGCTTTCGGCAATGCCACCCGTTTATCCATCTGGATCGAGGGAAAGAAACAAGAGATCCCCCAGATCGATACGACTCATACAGAATTATTCCATTGGGGTAGCGAGAATAGGTTCGGCGCTAAAGGCATCCGTCTCGTCATGCCTAAAGGTAATCTATATAATGACCTCTACTTCCGCTATTCGGTGAAAGAAGATAGTACCTCATTATCAGCCACCCACATATTGCACGATAAGCCAATCCCTTTGCATGGAACGGCCCAGTTATCACTATTCTTGCAAAGCGATACGCTTGAGAATAAACAACAATATGGTGTGGTTCGCTTACAAAACGGACGTGCCTCTTGGATGGGCGGTACATACCGTAATGGCTGGATCGACGCAAATATCAAGGAATTGGGCCGTTATAAGATACAACAAGATACAAAGGCTCCGGTTATCACGCCGATCAACCAACAGACGTGGGTCAGCAAACAGAACTTCATATTCCGTTTGTCCGATAACTTAAGCGGGGTACAAACCTACCGGGGAGAAATAGACGGGCAGTTTGTCTTATTCGAGATGAATAATAAATCGGTTATTACCTATCGCTTCGATAAAGAAAGACTGCAAAGAGGTAAGCACGAACTTAAATTAATCGTAACGGATGCTTGCGGAAATGAGTCGATTTATACACATCCGTTTACTTGGTAGGACGATTTATCGTATTTTTTAGGCAAAATATAAGTCCTTTGATTGCTTTACTTTAAGAAATTCGTATATTTGTTTCTTGTATATTTATCGTATTGAGTAGATTGCTCAACAATAAACACAATAATATTATAAACATGGAAAACAACGACTTATTAGAAATGGTAAGAAGTAAGGCACAAGGATGGCTTACGAAAAGTTATGATGCGGAAACTCGTGCTCAAGTTCAAGCGTTACTTGACAACGAAGATCCTACTGAGTTAATCGAGTGTTTTTATAAAGACCTAGAATTCGGAACAGGTGGATTGCGCGGAATCATGGGGGTAGGTTCAAATCGTATGAATATATATACAGTTGGCGCGGCTACCCAAGGTTTATCCAACTATCTGAAAAAGGAATTCGCGGATTTAGAACAGATAAAGGTTGTCATCGGCCACGATTGCCGTAACAACAGCCGTAAGTTCGCGGAAATATCAGCCGATATCTTCTCCGCTAACGGTATCAAGGTTTATTTATTCGAAGACCTGCGTCCGACTCCGGAAATGTCATTCGCTATCCGTAAACTGGGATGCCAGAGCGGTATCATCTTGACGGCTTCTCACAATCCGAAAGAATACAACGGATACAAGGCTTATTGGGATGATGGCGCACAAATGATCGCCCCGCACGATAAGAATACGATCGCCGAGGTTAACAAGATCCGTAACGCTAGCGAGATTAAATTCAAAGGAAATAAAGAATTGATCGAGATCATCGGACAAGCGATCGATGATGAATATATCAAGGAATTAACAACGATTTCTTTGTCTCCGGAGGCTATTTCCCGCCATAAGGATATGAAGATCGTATACACTCCGATCCACGGAACTGGTGTTAAATTGGTTCCTGCCGCTTTGAAAGCTTATGGATTCACGAACATTATCCATGTACCGGAACAAGATGTTGTTAGCGGTGATTTCCCGACGGTTATCTCTCCGAACCCGGAAGAGCCGGCTGCTTTAGCTATGGCTGTAGAGAAAGCAAAAGAGACTGACGCTGAATTGGTAATGGCTTCCGATCCGGACGCAGACCGTGTAGGTGCCGCCGTTAAGAATAACGAAGGCGAATGGGTACTTTTGAATGGTAACCAAACCGCTTTGATGTTCGTTTACTATTTAATCACTCGCTGGAAAGAGTTAGGTAAGATCAATGGTAAAGAATATATCGTAAAGACAATCGTTACGACAGAGACGATCAAGACAATCGCCGAGCGTAATGGCGTAGAAATGTACGATGTTTATACAGGCTTCAAATGGATCGCTAACGTTATGCGTGAGAACGAAGGCAAGAAAAACTATATTGGTGGTGGCGAGGAAAGCTACGGATTCCTTTGCGAGGATTTCGTCCGCGATAAAGACGCTGTCTCCGCTTGCGTTATCTTAGCCGAGATCGCAGCTTGGGCAAAAGATCAAGGTTTGAGTTTGTATCAATTGCTTCAGAAGATTTACGTGGAATACGGCTTCTCTAAGGAGAAAGGTATCTCTGTCGTGAAGAAAGGCAAGAGTGGAGCGGAGGAGATCGAGGCTATGATGAAAAAGTTCCGTGAGAACCCGTTGACAGAGATCGCAGGCTCTAAGGTAACTTATTTCTACGATTATTCTACATTGAAAGGTAAGGACTATGCGGAGAACGAAACCGTTACATTAGATATGCCTACTACCTCTAATGTGCTTCAATACTTCACGGAAGATAATACAAAAGTATCTATCCGTCCTTCCGGAACAGAACCGAAGATCAAATTCTATTGCGAGGTTCACTCCAAGGTAAAGAGTATCGATGAATTGCCGGAGGCAGAGAAAGCGGCAGAAGAAAAGATCAATCAGATCAAGGCTTCTTTAGGGATCTAATCGAACTTAATTATTACATATAGAGGCAAGGGCGAGAATCGTTCTTGCCTCTTTTTATTCTATCAGATCAAATCAGACTTACTGAAACAAAACGGCAACAAGGCCGTCGCACTCGGAACGAGATACGCTTCCTCTTTTCCACAAAGAAGGACTTTCATAGGTTTGTTATAACGTTGCTCGGTTTCCGACATCACTTGCCGGCAGGCACCACAAGGCGTGATAAGATCCACACGTTCCCCATCCTTCATAGCCGCAATCGCCAAAATCTGAACTGCCGCATCCGGATAACGTGCTCCCGCATAAAATAAGGTGGTCCGCTCCGCGCAAAGCCCAGACGGATAGGCTGCGTTTTCCTGATTATTTCCGGAAAGTATCTCCCCATTCTCCAATAGAACCGCCGCTCCCACATGAAACTTGGAATAAGGAGCATAAGCTTTTTTCGAGGCTTCAAAAGCGGCCTCGTACAATTGCCTATATATATTGTCCAATTCTCCTACCGCATAGACCTCTACCCGGGTCTCTAATTTCAATTCTTTCATTTTCTTGATTGTTTTAATGTTTTGAAAGAAACATAACTATAATTCTTATAGGCTATAAATATAAAAAGAATATATTAATTTCGCACTCACATCATAGAATATACCTTAATATAGAACAAAGACATATGCATTCAATGCTTCTTACATCCGATAAAGACCCGATGGGCGCCGCTATCATCGATTATCTCGCACATGGAAAAGCGAGCAAACTCCGTGTATTCTCCTCCATGTTCGATGAAGATGAGATTCCCGTGAATCAATTATTCCGGACTTTCCAAGAAATGCCCTCCTTGGAACAGAAAGCCCTTCAACTCAGTACAGGTAAAATATTGGATGTTGGTGCCGGAAGTGGATGCCACACCTTGGCTTTACAGGAAATGGGTAAAGAGGTTACCGCTATCGACATATCCCCTCTTTCCATAGAGGCCATGAACAAACGGGGCGTAAAAGACGCCCGCTTACAGAATTTTTTTGACAGGAGCTTAACCGGACCATTCGATACCATTCTTCTCTTAATGAACGGTTCCGGGATTATCGGTAAACTGGAAAATCTCCCGGCTTTCTTTCACCGCTTAAAAGAGGTTCTAGCCCGGGACGGACAGCTTTTACTTGACTCTAGCGACTTAAGTTATTTATTTGAAGATGAAGACGGGAATCTGGATATCGCCCCCGAGGATGATTATTTCGGAGAGATCGATTTCCGCATGCAATATAAAAGTATCAAAGGGGATTCATTTGATTGGTTATATATAGATTTCAACACGCTGAATCTATACGCAAGGCAAGCCGGCTTTAAAGCGGAAAAAATAGAAGATGGGGAGCATTACGATTATCTAGCCCGTATCTCCTATTTTTAACCCATCAATTCCCAGTAGATATGTATTTTCTTTTATATATTTGTCCGGTAAAATCGGATCGAAAAGAACAGTTATGCGTTTATCCCTTCATTTTTTAGGTATATTATTATTGTCCCTCGCCTGTTTAAGCGCAGGGGCAGAAAGCCAGCGGAAGCTGACTTCCTATCAAAAATACATCAGTAAATACAGTGATTTGGCGATTCAACACCAAAAGAAATATCGCATTCCGGCAAGTATCACCTTAGCGCAAGGATTACTGGAATCCGGAGCTGGGCAAAGCGACTTGGCCAGACGCTCCAACAATCACTTCGGTATCAAATGCCATTCGGACTGGCGAGGCGGCAGGGTCTATCACGACGACGACCTGCGGGGAGAGTGCTTCCGGAAATACAAACGAGTAGAGGATTCTTATGATGACCATTCCCGCTTCCTCGCCGAACGCTCCCGCTACGAACGCCTGTTCAAATTAAACATCAAGGATTACAAAGGCTGGGCCAAAGGACTACAAAAATGCGGTTACGCCACCGATCGTGCTTACGCAAATAAATTAATCAAGGTTATCGAAGATTATGAGTTATACCGCTTTGACTCCGGTAAGGGAACAAAGAAGACCTCTACCAAGAAGCAAAATCTTCCGGTGTTCAATTATCAAGTCTATCGTACCCACGGTTTGATCTATGTATACGCTAAGGATAACGACAGTTTCGACCAGATCGCCCGAAGCATGGGATTCAAGGCCAAGCAGTTGATGAAATTCAACGAGGTGCCCGAGGACTTCCCGTTGCAGGAAGGCGATATCGTATATCTGGAAAAGAAAAAGAAGAAAGCGGACAAGCCGAATTACGACCACGTGGTACAAGTCGGAGAGTCTATGCACAGTATCGCACAGATGTACGGAATCCAGATCAAGAGTCTGTATAAAATGAATAAAAAAGACAAAGATTACATCCCGGAGGAAGGAGATGTCTTAAAACTTAGATAAGTAACATAAAAAAGTATTACCTTTGCGGTTCAAATAATATAGTACAATGAGTGATCAACGTTATAACCTGCGAGGCGTTTCCGCTTCAAAAGAAGATGTTCACAACGCAATAAAGAACATCGATAAGGGAATTTTTCCGAAAGCGTTCTGTAAGATCATCCCCGATATCTTAGGCGGTGATCCTGAATATTGTAATATTATGCATGCGGATGGTGCCGGTACCAAATCGTCCTTGGCGTATATGTACTGGAAAGAGACCGGAGATCTTTCGGTGTGGAAAGGTATCGCCCAAGACGCTCTTATCATGAATATCGACGACCTGCTTTGTGTAGGTGCCGTAGACAATATCTTGGTCTCTTCTACAATTGGACGTAACAAGCTGTTGGTTCCGGGCGAGGTGATATCGGCGATCATCAATGGAACAGATGAGTTGCTGGCAGAGTTACGTGAGATGGGCGTTGGTTGCTATGCGACAGGTGGCGAGACCGCAGACGTTGGCGACTTAGTTCGTACCATCATCGTAGATAGTACGGTCACTTGCCGCATGAAACGTTCGGACGTAATCGACAATAAGAATATCCAAGGAGGAGACGTGATCGTAGGTCTGGCATCTTCCGGACAAGCCACTTACGAGAAAGAATACAATGGAGGTATGGGTAGCAATGGTTTGACCTCTGCCCGCCATGATGTCTTCTCCAAGTATTTAGCGCAGAAATATCCGGAAAGCTACGATGCCGCCGTTCCCGAAGAATTGGTTTACTCCGGAGGATTGAAACTTACGGATAAGATCGAGGAATTAGGGATAGACGCCGGAAAGATGGTGCTTTCGCCGACACGTACCTATGCGCCGGTAATTAAGGTATTGCTTGATAAACTACGCTCTCAAATCCATGGCATGGTACATTGTTCGGGAGGGGCTCAGACAAAAGTTATGCACTTCGTAGAGAACAAGCGTGTAACCAAGGACAATCTCTTCCCTATCCCACCGTTATTCCGCACGATTCAGGAGCAGAGCGGTACGGACTGGAGCGAGATGTACAAGGTATTCAATATGGGACACCGGATGGAGATCTACATCGCTCCCGAGCATGCGGAAGAAGTAATCAGCATCTCAAAAAGCTTTGGTATTGATGCGCAAATCGTGGGTTTCGTAGAGGAAGCTGATAAAAATGAATTGATTATCGAAAGCGAGAAAGGTCGCTTCACCTATTAATAAAGATAAATGGCCGAAAATAGTTTACTTGGTAAATTAGACGGATTAGTGAGCCGTTTCGAGGAAGTCGGTACGCTTATTACCGACCCGGCGGTGATCGCCGACATGAAACGGTTCGTAAAACTGAACAAAGAGTACCGTGATTTGGAGAAAATCGTGGGAGCTCGTTCGGAATACGTGAAAGTATTGAACGGGATCGAGGAAGCGAAAGCCTTGCTTGAGTCCGAGCAAGATCCGGAAATGCGGGAAATGGCCCGTGAGGAGCTGGATACCTGCAACGAACGTATTCCCGCTTTGGAAGAAGAGATAAAATTATTGCTCGTTCCCGCTGATCCGCAAGACGACAAGAACGCGATCGTTGAGATACGAGGAGGAACGGGAGGTGACGAAGCCGCCCTTTTCGCCGGTGATCTATATCGTATGTACGTGAAGTATTGCGAACTGAAGGGATGGAAAATAAGCGTGTCTAGCTTTAGCGAAGGCTCATCCGGCGGTTTTAAGGAAATCATCTTCACGGTATCGGGCGAGAAAGTATACGGAACGTTGAAGTATGAGTCCGGTGTACACCGTGTACAGCGTGTACCGGCTACGGAGACGCAAGGACGTGTACATACCTCCGCCGCCACGGTCGCCGTATTGCCTGAGGCGGATGAATTTGATGTTGAGATTAATGAAGGGGAGATTAAATGGGATACCTTCCGCTCCGGTGGTGCCGGTGGTCAGAATGTAAACAAGGTGGAATCAGGTGTCCGTCTGCGTTATGTCTGGAAGAACCCCATTACAGGTGTGAGTGAGGAAATCTTGATCGAATGTACGGAGACACGAGACCAACCGAAGAACAAAGAAAGGGCGCTTACCCGTCTTCGTTCGTTTATTTATGACAAGGAACACCAGAAATACCTAGACGATATCGCCAGCAAGCGTAAGACCATGGTATCTACCGGTGACCGCTCCGCGAAGATCCGTACTTATAATTACCCGCAAGGGCGTATCACGGATCACCGTATCAATTACACGATCTATAATCTTTCAGCCTTTATGGACGGTGAAATTCAAGATTGCTTGGATCACCTGATCGTAGCGGAGAACGCTGAGCGATTGAAAGAGTCTGAATTGTAAACACATCCAATCATTTCATACTGAATAAGAAAATGAACAAACAACAACTATTCGAGAATATAAAAAAGAAACAATCCTTCCTTTGTGTCGGATTAGATACAGATATAAAAAAGATCCCGCAGCATCTATTGTCGGAAGAAGATCCTATTTTCGCGTTCAATAAAGCGATCATCGACGCTACCGCCGATTATTGCGTCGCTTACAAGCCGAATCTGGCTTTTTACGAAAGCCTCGGCACAAAGGGTATGATGGCTTTTGAGAAGACTGTGGCTTACTTACGGGAGAATTATCCCGATCAATTTATCATCGCCGACGCGAAACGCGGTGATATCGGAAATACCTCCGAGATGTATGCCCGTTCTTTCTTCGATCATATCAAGGTAGATGCCGTAACGGTCGCTCCCTATATGGGCGAGGATAGCGTAAAACCATTCTTGATCTACCCGGAGGCTTGGGTAATCTTATTGGCCTTGACCTCCAATAAAGGCTCACATGATTTTCAAATGACGGAAGACGCAAATGGTGAACGTCTTTTCGAGAAAGTACTAAAGAAATCGCAAGAATGGGCTAACGATGAGCAAATGATGTATGTAGTGGGCGCTACCCAAGGCAAGATGTTCCTTGATATCCGTAAACAGGCCCCGAATCATTTCTTGTTAGTTCCGGGCGTAGGCGCTCAAGGTGGAAGCTTGGCGGAAGTAGCTCAATACGGGATGAACGACCAATGCGGTCTTTTGGTAAATTCTTCCCGTGCGATTATTTACGCGGATAAGACGGAGGCTTTCGCCAACGTAGCCCGTGAGGCGGCACATGCCGTACAGAAAGAAATGGCCGGTTATCTACATGATAAGGGAATTATTCCCTGCAAAGCATAGGCTATATAAAGAATTTTCACCATTTTTGCAAACTAACTGTCTATAAACAGCGGACAGTCAACGAAGATACATATATAATTGAATAAGTAATGGAGTTTTCAGCCCAACAAATTGCCGGCTTCCTGAACGGAACGATTGAAGGAGATCCGAACGTTAAAGTCAGCAACTTCTCTAAAATAGAAGAAGGAAAGCCAGGTACATTGACCTTTTTGGCGAATCTTAAATATGCGCATCATATTTATAATACCGAGGCAAGCATTGTTTTGGTGAATAATGATTTCAAACCGGAACAACCGATAAGAGCCACACTTGTAAAAGTAGAGAACGCTTATGCGGCGCTCGCGATGTTATTAAATTTGGTAGAGCAATCGAAGAGCAAAAAGAAGGGGGTTGATTCTACCGCTTTTATCGCCGCTTCCGCGATCGTGAGCGACGATTGTTATGTCGGTAACTTCGCCTACATCGGAGAAGGCGTAAAAATGGGTAAGAACTGTATGGTATACCCGCACGCTTATATCGGTGATCACGTGACGGTAGGAGATAACTGCGTATTCTATCCGCATGCCACCGTTTACGAGAATTGTATAATCGGCAATAATTGTATCCTTCATGCCGGTAGCGTAGTCGGGGCTGACGGTTTCGGATTCGCTCCCGAAGGTGAGACTTACAAGAAAATCCCGCAATTAGGCAACGTTATTATCGAGGATGATGTAGAGATCGGAGCCAATACGACAATTGACCGTGCGGTGATGGATTCTACGATCATTCACCGAGGCGTTAAGCTGGACAATCTCGTACAAATCGCTCATAACGTGGAGGTAGGCGAGAATACCGTGATGGCGGCGCAAGTCGGCATCGCCGGTTCCGTAAAAGTAGGAAAGCATTGTATGTTTGGCGGACAAGTTGGTTTGGCCGGACATATCCATGTGGCGGACCACGTCGTATTCGGAGCTCAGGCTGGCGTTATCAGCGACGTGAAGGAAGCGACGACATTGCTCGGGGCGCCGGCGATCAACGCTAAGAACTTCATGCGTTCCAGCGCGATCTTCAACCGTCTTCCGGATATATACCGCTCGCTGGGGCAAATGCAACGGGAGATCGAACAACTCAAGAAAGAAATTAATAAACAATAAAGACCTATGCAAAAACAGAAAACGCTTGCGGCAAGTTTCTCCTTGAAAGGAAAAGGGTTGCATACCGGATTAGATATAGAGATTACGTTTAATCCCGCACCCGAGAACCATGGATACAAGATCAAACGTGTCGATATGGAAGGCCAACCGACGATTGACGCCTTGGCCGAGAACGTGGTTAATACACAACGGGGTACGGTGCTTAGCAAGAATGGCGTTCAAGTAAGTACGATCGAGCACGCGATGGCGGCTTTATACGCTTATGAGATCGATAACTGCTTGATCGAGGTAAACGCACCCGAGTTTCCGATCCTAGACGGAAGTTCTCGCTTCTTCTCCGAGGAAATCCAAAAGACAGGGGTTGTTGAGCAAAACGCTCCGAAGGATTATTATATCGTAAAGCACAAGATCGAGGTAAAAGATGAGGAAACCGGTTCTTCGTTGATCATCCTTCCGGATGATAAGTTCAGCGTGAACGTATTGATCTCATTCGATTCGCCCGTGCTTTCCAACCAATTCGCCACGTTGAACGATCTCAGCGAATTCCCGACAGAATTGGCGGCTTCACGTACGTTCGTATTCGTACGCGAAGTGGAGATGTTGCTCAACAATAACTTGATCAAGGGTGGCGATTTAGACAATGCGATCGTTATCTACGACCAGAAGATACCGCAAGAATCTTTGGACAAATTGGCGGATATGCTGAACATCCCTCACAAGAACGTGCAGGAATTAGGTTATATCAATAACAAGCCGCTTGTATTCGATAACGAACCGGCACGTCATAAATTGATCGACGTGATCGGAGATATCGCCTTGATCGGTAAGCCGATCCGCGGACGTGTGATCGCTACCCGTCCGGGACATAAGATCAATAACCAGTTAGCTCGTATGATCCGCAAGGATATCAAGATGAACGAGGTGCAAGCCCCGGTATACGATCCGAACCGTGAGCCGGTGATGGATATCAACCGTATCCGTGAATTATTGCCGCACCGCTATCCGTTCTTATTGGTTGACAAGATCATCGAGGTTGGCGGGAACTATATCGTAGGCGTAAAGAACATCACGACCAACGAACCGTTCTTCCAAGGGCATTTCCCTCAGGAGCCGGTCATGCCGGGAGTCCTGCAGGTTGAGGCTATGGCACAAACAGGTGGTTTGCTAGTCTTGAATTCCGTAGATGAGCCAGAGCGCTATTCTACCTACTTCATGAAAATAGATGGCGTGAAATTCCGCCAAAAAGTCGTTCCGGGCGATACGTTGATCTTACGTCTGGAATTATTGGCACCGATCCGTCGCGGGATCTCTACCATGAAAGGGTATGTATTCGTTGGTGATAAATTGGTTAGTGAAGCCGAGTTCATGGCTCAGATTGTAAAAAACAAATAATAAGATAAAGTACGATAATGAATATATCTCCTCTAGCAGTCGTTCATCCAGAGGCCCAGATCGGCCAGAATGTAACTATCGATCCGTTTGCCGTGATTGAGAAAGATGTCGTAATCGGTGATAATTGCCATATATATTCTCACGCCGTTATCTTGGATGGCGCACGGATTGGTAAAAATTGCAATATTTTCCCGGGAGCGGTCGTTGCCGGTATCCCTCAAGACATGAAATTCGCGGGGGAAACCACGACGGCGGAAATCGGAGATAACACGACGCTTCGCGAATGCGTGACGATCAACCGGGGTACCGCTTCCAAAGGTAAGACCGTGGTAGGTCGCAATTGCTTAATCATGGCTTATTCGCACGTGGCCCATGATTGCGTCTTAAAAGACCATATTATCATCGGTAACGCTTCGCAAATCGCCGGGGAGGTAGAGATTGATGATTTCGCTATCGTAAGCGGAGGTTCCTTGGTGCATCAGTTCACGCGTATATCCAAGCACGTGATGGTACAAGGCGGTTCTCGTATCGGAAAAGATATCCCTCCTTATACCTTGATCGGCCGTGATCCGATCGTTTATTGCGGTATCAATATCGTAGGTTTACGTCGCCGGGGATTCACGAATCAGCAGGTATTCTTGATTCAAGACATCTATCGCACGCTGTATACCCGAGGCTTGAATAATACGGAGGCGCTGAAAGTGATCGAGACCGAGTACGAGCCTAGCGAGGAACGGGATTTGATCCTCAATTTCATCAAGTCTTCCAGCCGGGGTATCGTAAGAGGTTCGATCGACGAATAAGCGACACGGACATCCGAACAACCAAAAACAAATCGGCGCAAATCCGCATCTTACGATGAGGGGTTTGCGCCGATTCGCTATTTATGTCGCCAAAAGGTTATTTATAGGGTAATTCCCGTGATCTGCCGGATCATTTCAAGATCGATCCCCATAGCTTTCATCTTCTTGGCGTTTTCTAGATTCGCTTCTGCCTTACCTTTCGCCTCGCCTTCCGCCAGTCCTTCCATATGTCCTTCCATATGTCCTTCCATACGTCCCTCAAGCTTCGCCGAATCCAACACGTCATTTTGTATCATGACCGCATTCAAGTGTTCGTCATAAGCGTGTCTGTCCTCAGGAGTCATGGAGTAGTATTTTAATTTTTCTCGAGCTTCGCCTAATCCCGGAGCCATGGTGCCGGGACGGATCGTTCTGTCCTTAAGGTAGTTCATCCATTCCTCTAAGGGAGTGACGGCTACCTTATCGAACTCGTTGACCCGTATAAGTATGTATTCGGGGAAAATCTCGGAAGGTAGCCGGGAAACAATCGCATTCCTCTCTTTCGTGTTGACTACCAATTGATCCTTGGTATGTACGCCGATGAAATGATTCTGCCCGTGATAAAGGTAGTCCTCGCCCAGTGATATGTACTCGGTTATGGTTTTCGCCACGCCATAGAGTACCTGTTCGAGATAATATAGCTTGCGAATATTTTGTATTTTCACGATGATGATCTCGCCCTTGTCGTTAAGCGCCTTGGCGTACACCCTGTTGAACTTGTCATCCTCATGACAGTTGATTACCCTCGCTCTCCAGCAGCTCCACGATGGTAATCTTCTCTCCAAGAAAAAACCGTGAGAAAACCCTCCAGCACACCGAAGTTGGCTTTTTGCCGGAGCAGTCTCTTGATCGCCCAATCGAAACGTATGTATCGGTCTTTTAATTCTTTTATGCGTTGATCCTCCTTTTTTTTATCCATAGTTGATAGGTTTTAAGTTACGGCCCAATAGCGGGCGGTGCCATAAAGATATGTCATTTCGGGCGAAAGA
The DNA here is from genome assembly GCF_023656845.1 of Parabacteroides sp. Y3-G-102. Classification (NCBI taxonomy): domain Bacteria; kingdom Pseudomonadati; phylum Bacteroidota; class Bacteroidia; order Bacteroidales; family Tannerellaceae; genus Parabacteroides; species Parabacteroides sp. Y3-G-102. The sequence goes on from NZ_JAMOKU010000002.1 coordinate 19,903, forward strand.
CAAAAGATTGATATCTGATACTGTGATTTTTATTATTTACCCATATTACAATTACCTATTCAAGGTGACAACTGCCGCTAATATCTCAGCCGCAGATTCCGTCTCTTTGACGAAGGTTGAAGACGAAGCTACGACGGTCGCCTCAGATACAGGGATCAGACGCGCACCCTCTTTCATTATTTATAGCGACGTATATTGGGTATATCCATATTTTTACTACTTTTGAGGCAATAATAAAACTAAACAACTATGCTATTTAGATTTCTAATCCTATCAGATGAAGCAGATGACTTCAAGCGCGAGATCAAGATTGATTCCGAGTCTACTTTCTTGGATTTGCAAAACGCCATCCTCGACTCTGTAGGTTATACAAAGGATCAAATGACCTCTTTCTTCATATGTGACGATGACTGGAGTAAAAAGACAGAGATCACATTAGTGGAGATGGATACCTCTTCCGAGGAAGACAGCTATGTCATGGCCGATACTCAACTGGAAGAATTGTTGGAAGACGAGCACCAAAAACTACTTTTCGTTTTCGATTATATGACCGAACGTGCCTTCTTCATGGAACTTCGTGAGATCGTTCCGGGAAAAGACTTGGATGCTCCTATTTGCAGCAAATCGGTAGGTACGCCTCCCGCCCAAATAGTTTCTTTCGATGAGTTCGAGGCTAAGAACGGTAGCACGGACGTAGGAGAAGATTTTTACGGTGACTCCGAATACGATATGGACGAATTAGACAAAAGCGGCTTCGACGGTTTAGGCGAAGGTCCGATGGATAATCCTTACGACGACGAGCGCTTTTGATGAATTCCCTCGTTATATTACTTGGGCCGACAGGAGTCGGAAAGACCGAGTTAAGCCTCCAAGTGGCGGAACGTTTCGGCTCTCCGATTATCTCTTCCGACTCCCGTCAGCTCTATAAAGACCTTCCGATCGGCACGGCTGCCCCTACACCGGAACAAATGGCACGTGTCAAGCATTATATGGTAGGCACTCTCTCACTTACCGATTATTACAGCGCCAGCAACTTCGAGGAAGATGTGGTCTCCCTCCTATCCGAATTACATAAAACGATCCCGACCGTCGTAATGACCGGAGGCTCTATGATGTACATCGACGCCGTATGTAAAGGTATTGACGATATCCCGACGGTTACACCGGAGATCCGGGATGCCCTATACATGCAATTTGAAACCGAGGGACTAGCCCCTATCCTCGCTGAATTAAAAGAAGCAGACCCCGTTCATTACGAGGAAGTGGACCGGAATAATTATAAACGAGTGATCCATGCCGTAGAGATTTGCCGGATGACAGGCAAGCCTTACTCCTCCTTCCGCACGAACATTAAGAAAGAGCGTCCGTTCCGGATCATCAAAGTAGGGCTTAATAGAGATCGTGACGAATTATGCGACCGCATCAACCAACGTGTAGATCAAATGATGAGCGAAGGATTATTGGAAGAGGCTCGCCGGGCTTATCCCTTCCGTCATTTGAATTCCTTGAACACAGTAGGTTATAAAGAATTATTCAATTACTTCAGCGGAGAATGGACATTAGACCTCGCCGTGGAGAAAATCAAAAGAAACTCCCGGGTCTACGCCCGGAAGCAAATGACTTGGTTTAAACGGGACCCAGAAATAACATGGTTCCATCCGGATGAGACCGAAGCTATATTTACACATCTGAGCCAACAGATCATATAGCGTTTTAACAATGCCCATTATAAGGTGCTTACAATGGGCTTTATAAACATGCTTGAATAGGCATTGTAAGCATCTTACAATAGGCATCAAGGTTTTCCGCTGATTATCAAAGCCAAACGCAACGACTTTATTTCTTGAAAACCAGATAAACCGCCGCTACCAAGAATACGAAAGCAAGCGCATGGTTCCATTTAAACGACTCCCCCTTAAAAGCGATGGTACTGAAGGCCACGAATACCACCAACGTAATCACCTCTTGGATCACTTTCAATTGAATCAAGTTGAACGGTCCCCCGTTATCCCGGAAACCGATGCGATTCGCCGGTACTTGGAAACAATACTCAAAAAAAGCGAGAAACCAACTAAACAGGATTACGCCAAACAAAGGAAGATGCTCAAACCAACTGAATTGTTGCTTCATCTTCAAATGACCATACCAAGCGCATGTCATAAAAATATTAGACACGATCAACAATAAAATCGTATAAACACTTTGCATATTATCTTATTTTTCGAGGTAAATAATCTTCTTGTATATTCGTCATGCTCCCCCAAAGGCTGTAACGGGCCTCCGGATTGATCGCTTCCAGACTTTTCAGCAGCTCTTTCATATCCGAACGACTGGAACCCGACTCATAAGGACAGTTCTTCAATTGTTTCCGGTACCCTTTCCATGCGGCGACCTGAATCAACTCCCTCTCTTCCACCAGACACATCGGACGGATAATCTCCATATCAAACTTATCCATTTTCAACCGGGGAGGCATTGTTCCGAAAGCCCCTTGGTGGGTCAGGTTCATCACCAGTGTCTCTAGGATATCATCTTGATGATGCCCTAGCGCAATCTTATTGCATTTATGCGCCTTAGCGATCTCAAACAAAGCTTTCCGGCGAGTCCAAGAGCATAAAAAGCAGGGGGATTTGCGAGTGTCCGTAGAAGGATCGAAACTTGTCTCATGGACAATGAAAGGCAAATCATGCTCCTCCGCACAACTTCTAAGATATTCCCGATCCGAACAATAAGGGATATTCGTCATCACGATATGCGCTACCACGACCTCAAACCGAGGACAATAGATTTTCGACCTGCGCCCCAGTAAATCCACCAAGGCCAAGGAATCTTTTCCTCCGGACAACCCGACCAAGATCCGGTCGCCATCATTGATCAAGCCATAGTCGAAAATCGCCTTCTTTACCTTATCCTCTATCTTACGAAACAAACGTTCGTCCGCTGTCAATTTTGCCATATCTTTTCTTTACGGGCGCAAAATTATACATTTATCTTTTCGATTTGTATGCCTCTACAAAAATATTCTTATCTTTGAAACTGCATAACTATATAATCTAGAATAGACAAAATGAAACGGTTATCCAAAAAGCTGCTTTATACGCTAGGAGTTACACTCCTATGCGGAGGAATGCAACTACATGCGCAAAGTCTTGATCAGGCAAAAAAATTATATAACGACGGGAAATACGCAGAAGCCAAACCTGTGTTCGAGAAACTAGTGAAACAAGCGCCAAGCAATGCCTCTTATAATCAATGGTATGGTGTTTGCTGTTTCGAGTCCGGAGATTTAGCAGGAGCGGAGAAACATCTTAAGGTCGCCGTAAAGCGTAGGGTACAAGACGCTTATCGATACCTTGGAGAAGTATACTACCAGACCTATCGTTTTGACGAAGCCGAGGAGATGTTCGACGAATACATCACCCTCCTAACAAAAAAGAAACAAGATGTGGAGCCTTACCAGATCCGTATGGACTTGGCGAACAAAGCAAGCCGTATGCTTGATAAGGTAGAGAATGTCCAGATTATCGATAGCTTGGTCGTTGATAAAGATGATTTCTTATCAGCCTATACCTTAAGCGAGGAAAGCGGTACGTTGACCACTTACCAAGATTTCTTCCAGACTAACGATCCGGGCAACTCATCGGTATACATGAACCAGAAGGGGGATAAGATTTATTACGCCCACTCGACAGACGGTAACCACAATTGTCTTTTTACCCAATCCAAGCTCATGGATCAATGGGGAGACGAGAAACAGTTACCGATGAATATCAATAGTGACGCCGACGATGGGTATCCATTCGTGCTATCCGATGGCGTAACGATTTATTACGCATCCAAAGGGAACGGCTCTCTGGGCGGATATGATTTATTCGTCACTCGTTACAACATCAATTCCGATACTTATCTTACACCGGAGCAATTGGGCATGCCCTATAACTCCCCGTTTAACGATTATATGATGGTGATCGACGAAGCCAAGCAATTGGGATGGTTCGTTTCCGATCGTTATCAACCGGAAGGAAAAGTCTGCGTATACTTATTCATCCCGAATGACAACCGCGAGCGAGTAGATAGCGAGGATGTCGAACTAAAACGTGCCCGGGCCTCTATTGCCTCGATCAAGGATTCATGGAAACCCGGATCGAATTACGAAGAGCTTATTCATTTAGCCCATACCGAGATTCCTTATGGACGTATAGAAATAAAGAAAGATTTCACGTTCCCGATCCATGATGATATCGTTTATTACACCTTGGACGATATCCAAAGTCCGGAAGCGAAGAACTACTACGAGAAAGTAGTTTCCATCCATAAACAGATCAAGGAGTTAAATGAGAAACTAGAGAGCTTACGAGCCAGCTACATCAAAGGGAACAAGGCGAAGCGAGAACAACTGAAGCCTACGATTCTTGATGCGGAAGAAAAGTTAAACAACCTGCTCGGCCAACCGGACGAATGGGAGAAAAAGGCACGTAACGCAGAGATCGTATACCTAAGAAACAACCATAAATAAGAAGAACTATGCTACTGGACATAGCCATCATCGTCTTCCTCATGGTAGCGGCCATCCTACTGATACTGGCAGAGATATTCCTTCTTCCGGGAATAACACTCGCGGGTATAGGCGGGGCTATTTTCGCTATCGGCGGAGTCGTTTTCGCTTATACGGTAGGTATATGGGTAGGGCATCTGACTTTATCCTTATCAATCATTACATTCGGAATAATCTTCGCTTGGTTATTGCGTTCCCGGTCTTTTAACAAGATCGCTTTAAAGACAGATATCGATTCCAAGCTGACATCCAGCAGGGATCTCGGAATAGAACCCGGAGACGAGGGGATCACGCTCTCACGCTTAGCCCCTATCGGCAAGGCCCGGATTAAAGGTATTAACGTGGAAGCGAAATCTCAAGACGAATTAATCGATGAGAACACGCCGATCGTAGTGATCAGGGTAGACAGTTACAACGTAATTGTCCGTCCTAAAGAAGAAACAAATATTCACGCTTAATTTTTTATATATGGAAATAACCTTTTTGCCACTTATCCTATTGGGGGCCGCAGTACTTCTGCTGGCAATCTTTTTCTATTATGTGCCGTTCCTGTTATGGATCTCGGCCAAAGTATCAGGAGTCAATATCTCCTTGATCCAGTTATTCTTGATGCGTATCCGAAAGGTTCCTCCCTACATCATCACTCGTGCGATGATCGAAGCGCATAAGGCAGGAATAAAGACGCTTACACGCGACGAGCTGGAAGCGCACTATTTAGCGGGTGGACATGTCGAGAAAGTAGTGCATGCGCTGGTTTCCGCGTCGAAAGCGAATATCGACCTTCCTTTCCAGATGGCTACCGCTATCGACTTGGCCGGACGTGACGTATTCGAGGCTGTACAAATGTCGGTAAATCCGAAAGTGATCGATACCCCTCCGGTAACAGCGGTAGCGAAAGACGGAATCCAGTTAATCGCCAAGGCACGTGTCACCGTTCGTGCGAATATCAAGCAATTAGTGGGTGGTGCCGGAGAAGAGACGATCTTAGCCCGTGTAGGTGAAGGTATCGTATCTTCCATTGGTTCATCCGAAAGCCATAAGACCGTATTGGAAAATCCGGATTCCATCTCGAAATTAGTGCTTCGCAAAGGGCTTGACGCCGGAACAGCTTTCGAAATCCTTTCCATCGATATCGCCGATATCGATATAGGTAAGAACATCGGCGCTTTCTTGCAAATGGATCAAGCTCAAGCGGATAAGAATATCGCTCAGGCGAAAGCCGAGGAACGCCGTGCGATGGCTGTCGCCCTCGAGCAAGAGATGAAGGCGAAAGCACAAGAAGCCCGTGCCAAGGTGATCGAGGCAGAAGCGGAAGTTCCCAAGGCAATGGCAGACGCTTTCCGCACAGGAAACCTAGGCGTAATGGACTATTACAAGATGAAGAACATCGAGGCGGACACTTCTATGCGTGAAGCGATAGCTAAACCGACCGGTACTCCATCAAAACCATTAAAGGACTAAAATAGTTATATACATGGAACTATCTCCAAGGGCAGGGTCGCACCTTGCCCTTTTATGATTAAAAGTAAACTTAATTAGCTGATCGAATATGAGAACAATCCCCGCTTCAGAATTAGCGATCCATTCAGATGGTAGTGTTTTCCACCTGCATTTAAAACCAGAACAACTCGCGGATCGTGTGGTACTTGTTGGTGATCCCGCACGGGTTACAACCGTCGCTTCCTATTTTGAGTCTCAGGAATGTGAGGTTTCCAGCCGGGAGTTTCATACCATCACGGGCCAATACAAGGGAAAACGTATCACGGTTGTATCCCATGGCATCGGTACAGATAATATTGATATCGTATTAAATGAGTTGGACGCTCTCGCTAATATTGACTTCTCAACCCGTACGATCAAGCCGGAATTCAAGCAACTTTCCCTAGTTCGTATCGGGACTTCCGGAGGGTTACAGCCATTTGTCCCGATTGGGACTTATGTAGCTGCGGAGAAATCGATCGGATTCGATGGAGTCATTTATTTCTACGCAAATAGTAATTCCGTTCGTGACGCAGACTTGGAATCTGAATTAATAAAACAGCTTGATTGGCGGCTTAGCGGCATATGGCCTTATGTCGTATCGGCAGATCCATCGTTGATCGAGCAAATCACCCGTAATGATATTATCCGGGGAACGACTATCGCGGCCAATGGCTTCTACGGGCCGCAAGGGCGCGAGCTCCGATTGCCCTTGACTGATCCGGAATTGAACCGGAAAATAGAGGCTTTCGAGTACAACGGGCGAAAGATTACGAACTTCGAGATGGAGAGCTCCTCTTTAGCTGGTCTGGCCGCTCTCATGGGACACCGGGCAATGACCGTATGTTGTATTATCGCCGGACGTGTGGATAATCATATGAATACGGATTATAAAGGTTCTTTGGAGGAACTGATTGAAACTGTATTAGACCGTATATAATAATATCAAGACTATGAAGTGGGATCATTCACTAATCGATACGTTGGAATGGGGGAATCAGATCTCCCATAAGGAAGATAAAATAAAGATAGCGGACATTATCGCATCTAAAGTCGAAAACGGACAAGTCATAGGTGTTGGCTCCGGTTCTACCTCCTATCTAGCGTTGATTCGCATAGCCGAACGTATCCGGACGGAACGTCTTTCCATCTTGGCGATCCCCACTTCATTAGAAATCCGGATGACTTGCGCCCAGCTAGGCATTCCGGTTACCAGCCTGTTTTCCCACAAGCCGGACTGGACCTTCGATGGGGCTGATGAAGTAGATTCCCACTTTAACTTGATCAAAGGGCGTGGAGGCGCCATGTTCAAGGAAAAGCTATTAATCAGTTCCAGTCCGCAGACCTATATACTGGTCGATCCTTCCAAGAAAGTGGAGAGGCTGGGAGCTAAATTCCCGATCCCGATAGAGATTTTCCCGGAAGCTCTCACCTATGTAGAGGACAGACTCCAGCGTTTGAATCCCGGTGAGATAAAACTTCGTATGGGGCAAGGTAAGGATGGACCGATCATTACCGAGAATGGCAATATGATCCTAGACGTATGGATGGACTATATCCCTGAAAATACAGAATCCACTCTCAAGTCGATTACGGGCGTACTCGAGAGTGGACTCTTTATGAACTATAAGGTAGAAGTATTAGGGCTTACTTCATGAATCCTTGTTGTTTCAATACCTTCAAGAGTACCTCGGAGAAATGTTCACTATTTTTCTTCGTATAGCGTACGTCCGTAAAGACCTGCGCCAGTGTTTCCTTATTATTCTCCCTTACAAACTGCTTATTCACCTCTAATGCCTCTTTCTCACTATACAAGGCATCGATGGAAGCCGGAGTAAAGTCCGTATAAGTCTCGTTTTGTACCACAGCCGCCAATGGTAAACGTTCAACTTGAGCGGGTATAGGCTCTGCCGGATAACCCACCGTAACCGTAACGATCGGGACAACCAGACGGGGAAGAGAAAGCGCCTCAATGATCTGGTCCGCATTATAAGCCGTCGTACCCAGATAGCAAATGCCTAAGCCTTTTTCCTCAGCGGCATTGCAGAAACTCTGGGCGAACAACATCGCATCTATCGTCGAAGCGATAAACGTTTGTAAATTATCGAATCCGGCCTCCGCTTTCCTGCACTCCGCCCATTTCACGAAACGGTTCGCATCCGCACAAAAAGTAAGTACCACCGGGGCTCCCGTAATCATTGGTTGGTTAAAATGAGCCGGAGCCAGTTTCTCCTTGTTCGCAGGGTCGCGGGTAACCACGACACTATACAATTGCATATTTCCTGTATTCGAGGCACGAGTAGCCACTTCCAATAATTCATTCAGCAAAGACTCCGGGATATCCTGATCCGTATATTTACGGATACTTCTTCTATTCTTCATGCATTCTAACATAGCAATCCTATTTTTAAATTCTCAATAACTAAATCCTAATATCCATGCCGGCATACGGTTAAACACGCTTTTCGGTAACCCGTAGATAGCCGCATAAGCGTCGGGTACGAAGCGGAGACGATCATATCCCCTTAAGGGATCACCTACGGCGAAGATATATTTACCGCCAATCAAGAAATCTCCGTTCTCCATGAATTCCACGTTCGCCACGGAACGCATCTGGCTTAAGAAATAGGTTTCACACATCAATTGCCGATTCTCCTTATCTCCGAAAAAAGAGATCAGCAAGTTGGTATCCCCCATAAAGACTTTCTGCTTGGCCGGAGTGGTTCCCAGTTGGTCTGCCGAGTAATAAATAAGCCTCACATCATGAAAAAAACGCAACAGGCTATCGCTTTGCTGACGAAGCATATTTGTCTTACGGGTTACATCAATCGATTTCGGACGTAAAGGAGCCGACTCAGCCACCATCATAAAATATTTTTGAGCTCGTTCCAGATTACTCATCGAAATAGAAACCACCGAAGGCAAATCCCGGCAAATCTCTTTTCTCACTAATTCTTGCAGACGGAAATAATAAGTATCCGGGTCTTGCCAATAAAAAGGATAACATCCATGTTCCAGATAGTTCCGGTAAATCGGCACAATATTCATCTCCGCATTGATCTCCTTCACCAAATCATGATGGTTCGCTAAGATATCCTCCAACGGAATGGGATCTTTATCCAGAATGCTTTCGTAAGAAAGGAATTCACGGAACGACATCGGATGCATGGTATAAAAAGCAGCCTCATGCCTTAACCCGTTCCGCACCTCTGTCTGCGAGTACAAAGAAGTGGTAGCGAAAACAATCTTTAAGGCGGGGTTGGCATCCAATAAAGTTGAGACCTCTTCCATCCAGCCCGAATAGAAATGGATCTCATCCAAAAACAAATAATGCCCCCCGGCTTGCAGGAACTCCTTAACCGCATCGGTCAATGAATGTGTCTCAAACCAGAAATCATCCAGATTCACATACAGGGCTTCCCGTGAATCTTCAAATTTCAACTTAATATGCTGTAACAACAAGGTAGTCTTACCAACCCCTCGAGAGCCGAAGATGCCGATTAACCGATCCTCCCACTCTATCCGTGCATGCAAATAACGCAGGAATGTACAATTTATTCCTTTCAACAATAGCTGATGATTCCGCTGAAGCAAGTCCATATACAAATCTGTTTTACGCGAATATAAAAAATGTTCCGTGTTTTTCGTACCTTTGTCAACACTAAACCAATAAAAAGATGAATACATCCAAAGTCTACTTTACTAATTTACGCACGACCCCCAGCAGCAACCTGCTGGATAAGATGGAACGTCTGGTAAAACGTGCCGGTATCGCCAATATCGACTTCAAAAATCAATTTGTAGCCATTAAGATCCACTTTGGTGAACCGGGGAATTTGGCATACATTCGTCCTAATTACGCCGCTCGCTTGGTAAGCCTGTTACGTGAATTAGGTGCGAAACCGTTCCTTACCGATTGTAACACCTTATACTCGGGCCGCCGCTCCAACGCTGTCGATCATCTTCAAAGCGCCATGGAAAATGGGTTCAATCCCATGTCCGCCGGTTGCAACGTTATCATCGCCGATGGCGTGAAAGGTACGGACTACCGGGAAATCGAGATTGACGGGCAATATTGTAAGGCCCCGAAAATAGGTGCCGCTATCGCCGATGCCGATATCATCATTTCCATGAACCATTTCAAAGGTCACGAGCAAGCCGGTTTCGGCGGTGCGCTGAAAAACCTCGGGATGGGATGCGCCAGCGTAGGCGGTAAACTGGAATTACATTGCGCCTCACAACCCCGTATCGATACGGAGGCTTGTAAAGGCTGTAACATCTGTGTAAAGCACTGTGCTCACGATGCCATCCATTTGAATAACAACCGAAAGGCCGAAATTGATTACGAGCGTTGTGTAGGTTGCGGGCAATGTGTGGCTCTTTGCCAATACGACGGTGCCGTAATGGGCGAAGGTGATACTTCCGAGCGATTGAATTACAAGATCGACGAGTACACCAAAGCCGTATTATCAGACAAGCCCCATTTCCATGTTAGTTTTATCATGAACGTATCTCCGGAGTGCGATTGCTGGAATCATAACGATGCCGCCATCATCCCTGATTTGGGGATCGCCGCGTCTTTCGATCCGGTGGCCTTGGATAAGGCTTGCGCCGATATGGTTATCAACGCTCCTATCATCGGAGGTAATAAATTAGCCGAGGCTCATCCTCACGAACACCTTGAGGGAGAGGATAAATTCCATTTGATTCATCCGGATACGAACTGGCAAGCCGGCCTACGTTATGCGGAGGAAATCGGACTGGGTTCTCAAGCGTATGAATTAATAACAGTTTAATAGACGGAATGAGTACAATTTGCGCTATATCTACAGCTCCGGGAGTAGGAGGAATCGCAGTGGTCCGTGTCTCCGGGCCGGATGCTTTCAAGATTTGTGATCGGATATTCCGGCCGAAGAAGGTAGGTAAGAGTTTATCTACCCAAAAGGCTTATACCTTAACGTATGGTTCCATCGTCGGTAACAATGACGAAACCATAGATGAGGTGATCGCCGCTGTTTTCCGTGCCCCCCATTCTTTCACGGGGGAAGATACGGTGGAAATCACCTGCCACGGCTCGACGTATATCCAACAACAAATCCTGCAATTCCTTATCTCCAGCGGATGCCGTATAGCGCAACCGGGTGAATATACGCAACGTGCTTTCATGAATGGCAAGATGGACCTTAGCCAAGCGGAGGCCGTTGCGGATTTAATCGCCTCCACTTCGGCCGGCCAACATCGTTTGGCTCTAAGCCAGATGCGAGGTGGTTTCAGTAGGGAACTCGCCGAACTTCGAAACCAACTGCTCCATTTCACCTCTCTCATGGAATTGGAACTGGATTTCAGTGACCATGAGGAATTAGAGTTCGCTGATCGTAGCGAGCTTCGCACGCTTGCGGATCATATCGAACAGGTCATCTCCAAACTCGCCCAATCTTTCAGCGTAGGTAACGCTATCAAAAACGGTATTCCTGTCGCCATCATCGGTGAGACGAACGCCGGCAAATCTACTTTACTAAACGCCTTGTTGAACGAGGATAAAGCGATCGTCAGCGACATCCACGGAACGACCCGTGACGTTATCGAGGATACGATCAATATCAACGGCCAGCTCTTCCGTTTCATCGACACCGCCGGTATCCGTGAAACAAGCGATACGATCGAAGCTCTTGGTATTGAACGTAGTTTCAAGGCTCTAGACCAAGCGCAAATCGTCATCCTCATGTACGACTTAACCCGTGACCTCAAGGATTTCGAGGCTTTCTATCAAGAAATAGCTCCGAGATTAACGAATAAGTCTGTTATCTTAGCGATGAACAAATGCGATGTATTACCCGCATCCTCTCTCCCAACCTTCTCTTTCCCCACCGAAGGCTGGCATCAAATCGCTATTTCCGCCAAAGGCAAGCTGCATATCGCAGAGCTACAACAACTCCTCACGGAAGTCTCTTCCATCCCCACCCTCCACCAAAGCGACATCATCGTAACGAATGCCCGCCACTTCGAGGCACTTACGCATGCGCTGGAAGCTATACATAGGGTACAAGAAGGTTTGAACTCCAGCCTTTCCGGGGATTTCATCTCGCAAGATTTACGGGAGTGTATATTCCATTTATCGGATATCGTAGGAGAGGTTACGACAGATCAGGTGTTGGGGAATATATTTCAGCATTTTTGCGTCGGCAAGTGACCTAAAGAAAAGAAAAGCATAAAAAGAGAAAATACAAATCCGTAAAGTGCGAAAAATCAATGATTTTATAAGAATTTATATTTTCTCTTTTTCTCCATACTTTCTGCCTGTTTTCATATTTTTTTCGTAACTTTGTCCCCATATTGTCCCCCGAAAGGGATGCGAGGGACAAAAATATGTCCCCCCGAAGACAATGAATCACATCTCTCATTAAAATAGGAACAGGCTATGACTAAGAAAACAACAATCCAGAAAGAACCTGTAAAATTACGGGAAAAGAAGTTGGCAAACGGTAACGTGAGCTTGTATCTCGACATCTACAGAAATGGGAAACGTCAGAAAGAGTATTTGAAACTTTATCTGATCGATGCCACTACTCCGCTGGAGCGTGAGCAGAACAGACAGACATTGGCAACCGCTCAGGCTATAAAATCCAAACGCCTCATTGAAATGCAGAACGGAGAGTATTCTTTCACTCGCCAATTCAAAGAAGATACTCCTTTTTTGGAATACTATCGGAAGATGGTTGAAGAAAGACACAAGAATCCTGAATCTGAGGGAAACTGGGGTAACTGGAGAAGCTGCTTGCGTTATCTCGAAATCTATTGTGATGAGAAAACCACATTCAAAGATATTACTCCGGAGTTTATAAACGGCTTCAAGGATTTTTTGAACAATGTGGAAAAAGATACTCACAAGCGTACCGGTCCACGTAGGGAAAGGGATGTGTTTCAAGGCTTGTCCCAAAACTCAAAAGTCTCTTATTTCAACAAGCTCCGCGCCTGTATCAACCAGGCTTACGATGAAAGAATCATACCTGTAAATCCTTTGCGTGGAATCGAGGGATTCAAAGCCGCAGAAGTAAAGCGTGACTATCTGACCTTGGAAGAGGTAAAACAGTTGGCTGCTACTCCTTGCCGCTATCCTATTCTAAAAAGAGCTTTCCTCTTTTCATGCCTGACCGGACTTCGTAAAAGCGATATTCAGAAACTCACATGGAGCGAAGTTCAAAAATTTGGAGATTACACGAGAATCGTCTTCAAACAAAAAAAGACTGGCGGACAAGAGTATCTTGACATTTCCTCACAGGCAGAAAAATACCTTGGTGAAAGAGGCAACCCGGAAGATCCCGTCTTTACAGGATTCACATACGGAGCTTGGACTTCATTGGAATTACAGCGTTGGAGCCTGGCTGCCAATATCAATAAGAATCTGACCTTCCACTGCGGAAGACATACCTTCGCTGTGCTTATGCTTGACTTGGGTGCAGACATCTACACAGTATCAAAACTATTAGGACACAAAGAGCTGGCGACCACACAAATTTATGCAAAGGTGCTTGACAAAAACAAGCAGAATGCCGTATCATTGATTCCAGATATTGATTAAATCCCGTGTTTATGACAAGGCAAGAAACCGTTATAAAGATAACGAAGATTACCCGAATCGTCGGTGAAATGAAAAGTCAATTGGATTTGGATGATGAAATCGAATTTGAAGCACTTGACTCTTCGTGGATGAATATCGGGAAATGGGCGAATGAGATTTATCAATATATGGAACAAGCCCCCTCTCCTCTTTTGGCAAACCTTATAACAAATAACGAATTTACCGTTCCTGTCGTAAACTATGTACAAAGTCATAGGCTGGAAATTGATTCTGCATACGTCAAGGTAATTGACTGTTATGCGAACAAAATGCAAGCGTTGCTGTCACTTTGCGAAAGGCAAGAAGAAGAGGTGAAAGGCGAATATAAAGATTTGATTGAGCCTTTAGCCAATGAACAGGTGGCTACATTATTACAAAGAGCCATACGCACAGGTCTCTTGGATGAACACTATCAGCCGATGCCGCAAACGAAGCCGCTGCAACTGAAAGTGATAGCCTATGCTGTATCTACCATCTGCAAACTTCCCAGCACCTACATCCTTTTTGAAAAGCAATGGAAAAGGGAAAATGGAAAGCGATTCAGCACTTGGCGTGTTCCGAGATACAATACGGGACTTTACGAAACGACCAAAGCCCTCTACCCGGAAGTTGACTTTACTGAATTTGAGCCAACGCATCAGACAGAGACATTCTACACACCACAAAGTAAAGAAGATATAGCGGTGCTATATCGAGATTTAGTGAAATACGGATACATCGCACCTGACACTGGCTTGAAAACATTTGTCGGCATTTTCAATAAAAAGACATTCAGCAAGCCGGTAGAATGGATTAAAACGCAACGGCAGTTGTCCTTTTTCGTATATCAGGCATTTTACAAATTCAACAAGAAGGACTTGTGGGTAAAAGGAGAATGTTGTTTCAGCATTAACGGACACACTCCGCACAAAGCTTGTTTTGTATCAGGTTACAGTTGGATTAAGCGAACCGGATGGTTGGATAGGTATGATGTTAAATTAAAGACTATCTGTGATAAGTTCAACCACATTGAAAATACGTTCAATGAAGAAACTTCTGATGAACGGCTCATTCATACGAGCAAAGTTGTATTTTACAGTCCGAATAACGAAGATGAGATACATTCCATGTTCTCCGCCCTACTTGACGGTGGATATATCTCCTCCGACACCACATTTGCCGCATTCAAAGGTATTTTCGATGAAACGGTATTTGAACATCCTATAGTATGGATGAAAACACAGACTTCACTTATGTACTTTGTATATTTGGCCTTTAAGCAACACAATCCCTATGATGTATGGGTAAAGTGCGTAAACTGTTTCCGCTTGCAAAATGATAAAGTACCTAACAGAGAAAGTATGGATAGTAATTTTCGTTTTATAGTCAAAAAAGGATTGATGGACACATACGATATTCAACTAAAAACCATTGCAGATAACTATCTTAGCACTCAAAACAAAAACGCCATCAACGCAAAGGTGGCAAACAACAATACTTAAAATAATGTTTTATGTCAAAGAAATTATCTTTGCACCTCTCTCTTTTTGAAAAGAGCGATGCGAGGTTTCCAATGGACTCCTGCGCAGACCGGTAAAGAAGGGCTATTCCGGTTGGTTGATCAAGCCCAAAAGTCTTACAAAGACGAAGTCACCACACGGCAAAAAAGTTACAGGCGATACGTGCTTGACTTTACCCATTCCCATCGGTTTCACGATGCGAATGATGCCTGGAGCAAGAATGAACATCTAAAGAATTACCACACGGTAATAGAGCTTCTGGGGAAGCATGAAATTTTGATTCGCAAACATTTCGACCATGACCTATTGGACGAAAATGGGATCATAAAACTTCTGAACGAATTTTACGCCATTGACCTGTCGGAATCCACTACCGAGTCCGACAACAGCAGTCCGGGGAATCCTATTCAGACCAATCAGAATACCAACATCAAACCTTTACTTGACAGACATACTCTGGACCTCATTGTGCAGCTTGCCAATGAGGTCTGTTTGTTTAAGGAAGTTTTGGATGCAGACAATGTTGCCATTTGTTATGCGGCAAACACATTGCAGACTGTGACTTCAAGAAACAACAGCAAATTGGTTTTATTGTTGGATAAACTGGCTTCACACGATGTGATAACCTATAACTGGCAATCGGTAATTGCCCAAAAACATCTTGTCATCAGTTCTTCAAGGAAGAAATTACTGACCCAACACGATATGTCATCAACCCTCAATCGGATAAAAGACGCCACTCCCAACGCCATAGATAAGCAGTTTTTGGCAATCATAGACAAGTATATCACTCTAATCAAAAACAGAGAAGTATAACAAAGGAATAACAAATTGTTGAGAGTTGTATTGAGAATTGTGTTGATACTCAACAATCTCAACATAATCAAGCGAATATACTCATCTACCTTTGCCCTCCGTAATCGATTACTCACGGAGGGCATACCTCCCATTGTCAAATTTAACAGCATCAATCAATGAGACATCGAAGAACGACAAATGAAAATAAGATGCTCTCCAAAATGGAGAACATGATTTCGATGATGGCAACGGAGAAACCTTTTGAACGGCTCCAATCGTTAGAACAAAAGATCAACGAAGTGGATAAAATCCAGACCATCGAGAATTACATTGCACAATTGAAAGAGCGTATTTGGGCAGTCAAGGAAGTGCTGACTACCGCTGAAGCTTCTGCTTATCTCGGTTTGTCCGAGAGTTATATCTACAAACTCACTTCTCTCAAGCAAATACCACACTACAAGCCAAACGGCAAATTGGTGTATTTCAACAGAAAGGAACTTTGCGAATGGGCAATGAGAAATCAAGTACAAACAATAGGGCAACCTGCTGCTATAACAAGAGAAGAATTATGAATAGAAAAGAAATAGACTTACTACTCTCCCGTATCGAAGGATTGAAATCATTCCTCGAAAACAACTCCTTGGAAAATTTTCAGCAGGAAATCCTGAATGTTGAAAATTACCTGAAACGATTCGGTTCTTTGGCCGAACTGCTATCCCATCTTGAAAATGTGGAAAAGATAGCTTATGCCGCAAAAGAGTTTCTCAATATAGACGAGGTAGCCGCCTATCTACAAGTGTCCAAAGGCTATGTCTATAAGTTAACCATGCAGAAAGAACTTACCGTGTATAAGCCGAATGGAAAAAACATATTCATTCTCAGGGATGACTTGAACCGATGGATAAAGCGCAACCCCTGTTTCTCCAATACAGAAATAGAAAGGCAAGCCAATATCATCGCTTACACATTGGGACAAAAAAGTAAGAACAAACCAACAAAAGGAGGAAAAAAATAATGCAACCTGATATGATACAACCCAACAATTATCGGATAGACGAAGCCAAATATAAGTCTTTATTAAAATATATACGGCTGAGTGTTACCGAAAAATATGAGTTCCCACAGGAAATCGTACAAATAGACGGCGTTACCATTGCCACAATCGGAAATTTCAGTGCTTCCACGGGCAAACCCAAAAGTAAAAAGACATTTAATGTCAGTGCCATTGTCGCATCTGCTCTTTCCGGAAAAGAGATTCTAAAATATAAGGCAGAACTGCCGTCTTGCAAGAATCGAATCCTATACATTGACACAGAACAAAGCAAGTGCCATTGCCACAAAGTCCTTCATCGAATCCTCAAACTGGCAGGATTGCCTACTGACCAGGAAAATGACAACATCCAATTCTTGGTTCTGCGAGAATACACTCCCGACCAAAGGAGAGATATTATACGATGGGCACTCCACGAAGAGCAAAACATCGGGCTCGTAATCATTGACGGCATCCGTGATTTAATCCATGACATAAACAGTCCCAGTGAATCTCTTGACATAATCAATGAACTGATGAGATGGTCAAGCTATTACGAACTGCATATCCACACCGTCTTACATCTAAACAAAGGGGATGACAATACCAGAGGGCATATCGGAACAGAACTGAACAATAAGGCCGAGACTATCCTGCAAATATCAAAAAACAATGAAAATGGAAAAATCAGCGAAGTAAGAGCCATGCACATAAGGGACAGGGAATTTACACCTTTCGCATTTGAAATCGGAGAAGACTCTCTCCCACACCTGGTAAAAGAACATCAATTCAAAAAGAACAAAATGGACAGACTGGCTTCTTATATAGATATGACCGAGCAGCAACACCGAACCGCCTTGGAAGTAGCCTTTGAAGAATGCGCGGAATATGGCTATCAATCTTTGCTTGAAGCTCTTAAAAAGGGATATGAGAGCATTGGGTATTCAAGAGGAAGAAACACATTGGTAAACTTGTGTAAGTTCCTGTTGGAAAATCATGCCATTACAAAAAACGGTCGTACCTACTCCTATAATAGTTCATTCCATCTCTAAGCAGTATGGTTTAGTTTGTGGGTATATATAAGTAAACCATACTAAAATGAATATAAAAGAAGCGAAACAGATACGGCTCGTGGAATATCTGCGGATAATAGGACATTCTCCGGTCAATGCGCGTGGCTGCCAGTATTGGTATCTCTCCCCATTGCGAGAGGAACGTACCCCCTCGTTCAAGGTCAACGATAATTTGAACGAATGGTACGACTTTGGGCTTTCTGCCGGAGGTGACATCATAGAACTGGGAAAACACCTTTATCGTACTGGCAATGTAAGTGTGGTATTGCTACGCATCAGCGAGAATGCTATTGGCGTACCTTTTCAAGAGTTACAAAGCCGGAGTGTCCGTCCTTGTCCTATCGAGGAAGAAATGGAAAACGTGGAAGTAAGAGAACTGAGCCACCATGCCCTGTTGTCTTACCTCCGTTCCAGGTATATCAGTGAGAATATCGGCAGGCTGTATTGCACGGAAATTCATTATGAGCTGCGCAAAAGACACTATTTCGCCATAGCCTTTGAAAACAAGACCGGCGGTTACGAGGTGCGCAATCCTTATTATAAAGGATGTATAAAGGGAAAAGACATATCCGTCATCAGGTATAACAAGGATATAATCCAAAATCATGTCTGCGTGTTCGAGGGCTTTATGGACTTCTTGTCTTACCAAGAACTTCATAGAAAAGGAGACTTTCATGTCTGTATCGACAGTCCTACCGATTTTCTTGTGATGAACTCAGTCAGTAATCTGAAAAAGTGTCTTGTGGAACTGGAACGGTACACCGCCATCCATTGCTATCTTGATAACGACCTTGCCGGACGAAAAACAGTCGAAACCATTGCCGGACTTTGTGGCAACCGTGTAACTGACCATTCGGAATGTTATTATAACTACAAAGACCTCAATGACTATCTGAGAGGTAAAAGGCGTTAGTCTTTGTCTTCCCTCTGATAGAATTATATTATCCACGAAAGGCTCTCCGCACAGGAGGGATTTTCGTGGATATGTGTGTAAGTAAACCTGGTTATGGATTTTTCCTATTATCTATTTGGCTATAATCTCCCAATAGCCGGTCTTAGTAGAACCTACCCTTTTAATAACATTCAATTCCTGAAGCTGCTTCATTGTTTGGGCGACCCACCTTCTTGAATAACCTGTCAAATTAGCAAGGTCTGTCATGGTTACTTTGGGATTGATTTGTATTTGTTCCAAAATTTGTAGTGCAGTTTCTGGTGCAGTTTGTAGTGCAGTTTGCAGTGCATTTTTGAGTGCACCTCGCCTTGATGCCTTCACGGAAGCATCTTTGTTGGCTATGTCAGCTATTATATTTCCGGCAGCTTCGTGGCAAGGAATCGTGATGCGGAAGAATGTGCGGTCTTCATCCGTGACAACGGTTGCACGAGGAGAGCCATTATTCTCCAACACATTTTGTATGGTCGGAATACCCGTAGAACGCCCTTCGGTCATATCCAGTTCTTTAAGATATTCACCCAAGCGACGGTTGCGGTAACGTTTTGAAACAAGAATCTCACAACGGGAAATGTCAGCGGCAGATATACTTCGATCCGGACCACCCACATTTTGAATGGTAATACTATCCGGCTCTACTGTTATTACGACAGGTTCCCATTCCCGATAGTCACGATGATAAAGCGAGTTCGTGACACTTTCTTCCAATGCCTGATAAGGATAAGTATAGAATTTCCTGCTGCGATAGTCATTCTCCGGTTTGATGATACTCTGCATCACGAGCATACGCTTCAAGTATTCCAAAGTACGGTCTATAATCTGCGGAACAGAACCTGTGATGACTGCTCCTTCGTAAAGGTTACTCGGATTATTCAGCCTTCCTTCAGGGAAATAGACAATCTCCACCTGTGTCCGCTTGAAAAATTTGCTTGGATTCTCACAGAACATCATGGCCGCCACGTTTCTCAGCATACGGTTTTCCTTCGGGCCGACAAACAAGTCCATCTGCTCCAGAATCTCTTGCAGTGGTCTGATGTTAATCTCGCTTGCCAGTTTGCTTCCGACTTTCACCAGGTATTCACGCAAAAGCAAAGTGGATATGTCTTCCAAACGAATGTCAGGGTTGCCCCTTTCATCAAATGGCACACGACTGGCAAGTTCGCGAAGTTCATCCAGCACCTCACCTTTGGCGATAATGCTGCTTGTTCCACTGCGGATATAGAAGTATTCCTTGGAACCGTTCTTTGCCGTTACATTCTCCGGAACAGAATACGGACGGTTAATCCCGGCAGGGCACCATATTACGAGTACAGTCTTGCCGTCCACTTCCTCCATGCTTGTCCGAGGCATATAGTACGGGGCTATCTTGTTATTATAGCCGACCATATCCTGAAGGATGTCATCAATTTCTTCAATGGGTATTCCTTCAACAGGCCGAATGGCAACTCCAGTCTTGTCGTCAGTGTCAACGCCTACCACGATATAACCGCCACCAAGGTCGTCAAAATCATTTGCGAAAGCGCATACGCTGTGGTATATGCTCACCGGATTCCAACCTTTCTTAAATTCAATCCGATTGGACTCTATCCTCTGTTTGTTCAGCAGGTCGTCTATGTTGATAGCAAGTGCCATAATTATTTATCCGCTTAATGGTAATTGTCCTCTGTTCGTCTTTCAAAATATATATGGCAGTTTTGCGTTTTCGTCTTTTATTACCACAAACACCTTGAAAATCTGTTGCAAAGTTAATGATTTTGCACGAGTTGAGCAAAGAAACGAGTGATTGGTTTAATAGTCATTGATGAATAAGAGACTTTCATCATATCTTCTTGTGGAAATCAAAAAAAGACGTAAGGCCAAGCAAAGTGGTCATCTTTCATCCTCGTCTCAATCCGGCTCGTATTTCGGTTCAAAAATGCGCTTAAAGTATGATATTTGAGTATGATTTTAGATTTTCTCGGAATAATCTTTAATATTCAGCCGCTTTTCGCGAGGATATTTCGTAGTATGAAATTATTGTACTTCCTTTGCGTTCATATTTTAATCATATTCTAAAATCAGACTACAAGATATGAAAGCATATTTCATCTTCGCCATTGCGCTGACCGTGGCATACATCATCTACTACGCTGTGATGATAGCAAGAGACCTTTATGGTAAAAACGGGGAAAAGATAAAATCCGGAGAAGAAGAATTTGACGTGAGCGATTTTGACGAGGAAGAAAGCGTCAGCGTGGTGGAGAACGACAAGGGATTCAATATCGGTGACAACGAGTATGAGACACACTACATCGATGAGACACAGAATGTGTCGGAGGAAACAAATCCCACAGACGAAAAGCCAAAACAGGATGTCATCGAGGCTCTGAACAACAAGGTCAAGGCTAACATGGAAGAGACACAGGTCACCTTCTCCAATCCTTATAACTCCGCAGAGCTGTACAAGCTGATGATTCAAAATGGCATTGGAGAATTGCATCCGGACGGAGGTGTAACCACCAAGAACGTAATTGATGAACTATGACCCGACACAATGGCAAAAGAATACTAAGCGCACTGTGTACGCTGCTCCCTTGTTCCGTCTTCGCCAAAAGCGGCGGCGTGAACTACTCGTGGGGAGCGGACGCGCTGGCTTCCATGCACGACTATGTGGTGACGATGATGCTCTATGTCCAGTACATCATTTATGCGGTTGCAGGAGGTTTTGCGGTCATAGCCGCATTCCAGATATATATCAAGATGAACACGGGCGAGGACGGAATCACCAAGCATATACTCACGCTGGTCGGAGCCTGCCTTTTCATCATCGGTGCGACAATAGTCTTTCCGGCATTTTTCGGCTATCGAATTTAGAAAATCACGAGTGTAAAACAATCAATAAAGTTCAATTAAAACAAGACAAGTATGTTTGAAAAAGTAAAACGATTCGCAAAGAAAATCGCGACTTCAAAGAAAACGCAGATGACCTGCCTGATGGTAATGTGCGGTGTGACCGCTTTGATGGCACAGACTACCGCAGGAGACTACTCGGCCGGAACAGCGGCACTGACCCAAGTGAGCGAGGAAATCGCCAAGTATGTTCCTATCGTGGTGAAACTCTGTTACGCCATTGCCGGTGTGGTAGCCGTAGTGGGTGCGATCTCGGTATATATCGCGATGAACAACGAGGAGCAGGATGTCAAGAAGAAGATCATGATGGTGGTCGGAGCCTGTATCTTCCTTATCGCGGCAGCCCAGGCACTTCCTCTGTTCTTCGGACTCTCCTAAACCGCAGGTATCATGAACGGGAAAGAGGAACACTATCCGGATTATCCATTGTTCAAGGGGCTGCAACGTCCCCTTGAATTTATGGGTATTCAGGGTCGCTACATCTATTGGGCGGCAGCCACGATAGGCATCGCCATTGTCGGCTTCATCATAGCCTACTGTGTTGCAGGATTTGTCCTTGCCCTGATCGTCCTGTCCGTCACCGTGACAAGCGGTGTGGGACTGATTCTGTTCAAGCAGCGCAAGGGATTGCACAGCAAACGGCTGGAACGTGGGGTGTTCATCTATGCCTACTCAAAGAAAATGTAACAGAAAACCATTTGACCATGAATGGATATATTGAATGTTGAACGTGGGTGGGCTTGACCTTTCAATAGGTCAGCCTGCCCTTAATTGTAAACAGCCGAATGATTATATATGTTTTCATAGTCTTCATTGCCCTTTGCGTGGGCATGGCCGTGTCGGTCTATGCCTTTGGAACGGGCGGCAAGCGGAAACGCATCTTTCAGGACATCTATTTCTCCGTGGAAGAAGCGGACGGGATTGGTGTGATATATACCAAGACCGGAGAATATTCTGCCGTGCTGAAACTGGAGAACCCGGTACAGAAATATTGCGCCAATATCGACTCTTACTATGAGTTCACGCAACTTTTCACCGCCATTGCCCAGACTTTGGGAGAAGGCTATGCCATACACAAACAGGATATTTTTATCCGGAAAAAATTTACGGAAGAGAGCGACGAGAACCGTGAATTTCTCTCCACATCCTATTTCCGTTACTTCAACGGTAGACCTTATACCGACAGCGAATGTTACCTGACTATCACACAGGAAGTCAAGAAAAGCCGTCTGTTTTCTTTTGACGGCAAGAAGTGGCGAGACTTCCTTGTAAAGATACGCAAGGTTCACGACCAGCTGCGTGATGCCGGCGTACAGGTGAGATTCCTGAACAGGCAGGAAGTCAATGAATATGTTGACCGTTATTTCGCCATGAACTTCCGTGACAAGGTGGTCTCCATGACAAACTTCAAGGTGGATGACGAATGTATCTCCATGGGAGACAAACGGTGCAAGGTGTATAGCCTTGTGGATGTGGATAACGTGAGCCTGCCGTCTGTCATCCGTCCCTATACCAACGTGGAGGTCAACAACAGCAGTATGCCGATGGATCTGGTGTCGGTTGTGTCCGGCATTCCCAATACCGAAGCGGTGGTGTATAACCAGATGATATTCATTCCCAACCAAAAGAGGGAACTGGCCTTGCTTGACAAAAAGAAGAACCGCCATGCGAGTATGCCCAATCCCGGTAATCAGATGGCGGTAGAGGACATAAAGCGCGTGCAGGAGGTGGTGGCAAGGGAAAGCAAGCAACTGGTCTATACGCACTACAATCTTGTAGTAGCCATGTCCGCGGACACCGACCTCCACAAATGCACCAACCATCTGGAAAACCAGTTTTCAAGGATGGGCATCCATATTTCCAAAAGAGCCTACAACCAGTTGGAGCTGTTCGTCAATTCCTTTCCGGGCAACTGTTATGGTATGAGTCCCGACTATGACCGTTTCCTTACCTTGGGTGATGCGGCAGCCTGTCTGATGTACAAGGAACGCATCCTGCATAGCGAGAAAACTCCTTTGAAGATATATTACACGGACAGGCAAGGCGTGCCTGTGGCTATCGACATCACAGGAAAAGAGGGCGCGGAGAAATTGACCGACAACAGCAATTTTTTCTGTCTGGGTCCTTCCGGCAGCGGCAAGTCGTTCCACATGAACAGCGTTGTGCGCCAGCTTCACGAGCAAGGGACGGACGTGGTAATGGTAGATACCGGAAACTCATACGAGGGACTGTGCGAGTATTTGGGTGGAAAATATATCTCCTACACGGAGGAATGCCCGATTACGATGAATCCTTTCCGCATCAACAGGCAGGAATTGAACGTGGAAAAGACAGGTTTCCTGAAGAATCTCGTGCTGCTGATTTGGAAAGGCAGCCAAGGGACGGTCACCAAAACGGAAGACAGGCTGATCGAGCAGGTCATCACCGAATATTACGATACCTACTTCAACGGTTTCGATGGTTTCACTCCACCCCAACGGGAGGATTTGCGCAAAAGCCTTTTGATTGACGAGCGAAACAAAAGCGGCAACCGCGCTGAAAGTGAAACGGAACTGAACGCACGGATAGAAACTGTCATAGACGAGATAGAACGCAGGAGAAAGGAACTGAAAGTGGAATCACTGTCATTCAACACGTTCTATGAGTTCTCCGTACAACGCATTCCCGACATCTGCAATGAAAACAGTATAACCGGGATAGACATTTCCACCTACCGGTATATGATGAAAGACTTCTATCGAGGTGGCAACCACGACAAGACGCTGAACGAGAGCATGGACAGTTCGCTGTTTGATGAGACCTTCATTGTCTTTGAAATCGATTCCATAAAAGATGACCCGCTCCTGTTCCCCTTGGTGACACTCATCATCATGGACGTGTTCCTGCAAAAGATGCGTATCAAGAAGAACCGCAAAGTCCTGGTCATTGAGGAGGCATGGAAAGCCATAGCCAGCCCTCTTATGGCAGAATACATCAAATTCATGTATAAGACCGCCCGAAAGTTCTGGGCTTCAGTGGGCGTGGTCACACAGGAAATCCAGGACATCATCGGGTCTGAGATTGTCAAGGAGGCTATCATCAACAACTCCGATGTGGTAATGTTGCTTGACCAAAGCAAGTTCCGTGAACGCTTTGATACTATCAAGGCGATACTCGGACTGACCGATGTGGACTGCAAGAAAATCTTTACCATCAACCGACTGGAGAATAAAGAGGGGCGTTCGTTCTTTCGTGAGGTCTTTATCCGCCGTGGCACTACCAGCGGTGTGTATGGTGTAGAGGAGCCGCATGAGTGTTACATGACCTATACCACGGAACGGGCTGAGAAAGAGGCGTTGAAACTCTACAAGGCTGAACTGCAATGCAGTCACCAAGAAGCTATTGAACGCTATTGTGCCGACTGGGATGCTTCCGGTATAAGCAAGTCCCTGCCGTTTGCCCAAAAAGTGAATGCAGCCGGGAAGGTATTGAATCTTCATCAACCAAAGACAAAACAACAATGAAACGATTCGCTCTCATAATAATGACAATAGCCACGATTTTCGCACAGCAAGCACATGCCCAGTATTACAGCGTGAACTTCGATGCGAAAACCGTGGCCGCTATGGTTGCCGCCTACGGTACCGGAACCGGTGCAGAAGCGTATTATGACGAGCAGGTGCAGAATATACTGAAACACTACAAGGCTTCGGAAGTGGCCACTGCCGGAATATTTGCCAGCAAGTTCCTGGAGAGGAAGGCACTCACTGATTTGGGCATCTGGAGCAGTGCCACCGAAAATTACTACTACCGCAGGATTTATCACATGGTGGCGCACAAGATTATCCCGAAGACATGGATTGTCGCCAAGCTGATGCTCCGTTCTCCACAAACCGCACTCCATTGGTGCAGTTATCTGATGAAAGTGTGCGATGACACCAAATCCCTCTGTATGCAGTTCGAGAGCGTTGTCACCAACAGCACACTGTCTTTCTCCGATATCGCCTTTCTGGAAATCAATGAAGAAATCGCCTCCATCTTAAAACTCTCCGAAATAGGCAACGTGGACTGGCAACGGCTCTTTGATGACATATCCAAAGTGCCGGACAACTTCACCAAGGAAAACCTGAAAGCCGATTTGGACAAACTTTACCGGATGGGAGCCGGTCTTGCCACTTCGGGAATCACCAATATCGGGAACGCCTTGTTGCAACAGAACTCGTTTCACGAGCTGATGAACGGGAAGGTCAGCAAGGTCATTGACATCTACGAGCATTACAACGGACTTTTCGAGCAACTGGAGAACAATGCCGGACAGACCATACTGGGCATCGTGGGTGGTGAAGAAAATGTGGCAGGATTGTTCAAGTTCAGCGACTACAACCTCACTTCGTGGATTACCGATTATCTGGACGAAACAGCCGGGAATTACTACACCCAGCGATGGTACATCGCGAGGCGTGACCGTGGCAGTGTCTCCCTCTGCGACTATTATCCCCCGACAGATGACAAGAGCATCCTTGAAGGTGGTGAATGGACCCGCTTCAAGACAAGCGATCCGAACTTCTATCCCAACGCATCGCAAAAGGAGCAGGCCCTTTCCAATTCGGAACGCTATGCCGGATGGTCAAGGAACAGGGTGCAGCAGCTTAACAATGTCAATGACGGCTTCAGTTACACCATCAATTATTACCAGTCCAGCTATATCATTAAAAAAGGAAAGAAGCAGACCAAGAAGGCATACGCCTACGAAATCCATGTCACGAAAAGCTGGAACAACGAGGAAATAGTCTATGAAGACGTGTTCGATTCCTATTCCATGGATTTGAACACATTCAAGGCTCAACTTAATGCACATCTGTCTGAATTTAACGACAACGAAGACGGCTATGTCTATTATATCGCTTCCGACAGCCGGAACTATTACCAGGCAACCAATGAAGAGAAACTGAAAGGATGCGAGACGGTAACAATCAGTGTCACCTGTTCGGACGGTGCGACACTTGGGCAGGGAACAACCCAGTACAAGTGCCGGAAATGCGGAAAAACGCTGAACGCCCATTCCAAGGAGTGCGCGATGAAGACTACAGCCGAAAGCGAGGAACTGGATTTGTCTGAACTCGATGCCATGCAGCGTGAAGCGGACAACAAGGTTTACGCGCTCCAGTCACAAATATCCGCATTGGAAAAGGAAAACGAATCGCTTATCAAACAGATTGCCAATGCCAGTGTGGAGGATGCCGTTCCTCTCCGTCAGAAATACAATGAGAACAAAGCGGAGATAGACAGGTTGAAACCTGAACTTGCCGCGTGGCAGCAGAAACAAGAGGAAATCGCACAGGCAAAAGAAGAAGCCCAAAGCGACAACGATGTGCAGACCGATGACTATTACCGGATACCGGCTATCATGCAAGACTGCAAGACTGCTTACAATATCACCTGGCAGGACAACGGTTCCTGGAACGGCTACACCTATGTCCGAAAAGGCACGATTCCGAATATCAACGGCATCATCACATTCAAGGCGACACTGAAAATCGCCCGAAAGCCCAAATACTTCCTTGGCATCAAGATTCACAGGGCTATCCTGCAAATCTCCTGGGACTTGACAACGGAGTATTCCGATACCCATGTGGTGGAAGTGATTACACTTGACCCCGACATGAGCGACAAGGAAAAGACGAAACTGGTAAATGACCGCATAGCGGAAATCGCGAAAGAATATCCGAAGTGCAAGATAACGACTGAATATGCCCGTACTGCACCGCAGGAGGACACGAAAACAAACGATATGTATCACCTGCTTTGGTCAAGCGACCGGCTGGAGATAGCCCGTGAAGTGGATTCCCGGCTCACGAAGATTTACGCCGACTTGGTATCATTGGAAAAGATGATGCACTACAGGCGTAGTATCATTGACGTGCTGAAAGATGTTCTGCCACCCGTTGACGATGATCAGGGGCGCAGACTTTCCCTCGTGGAGGAATGTCACGACCGTTGGATGGAAAACGCACGAAACAGAAAGACTAAGGAGGGCAAGCGATGAAAAGAGGCAGGACATATATACTCGGACTGTTGATAATGCTGCTGGCACCCCTGTCCGCAAATGCGCAATGGAGTTTTGATGTGGGGACGGTTGAAGCCTATATCAATGACCACAAGCAACAGCGAAGTCTCTTGCTGGCTCGCTCCACCTTGGAACACAGCAATAAACTCCTGCATGAATACAGCCGTAAGGAAACGGTGGGTTATAAGGAGCTGAACGTGGATCTGGACAAGTACACCAGAGCTTTCGATGTGATTGACGTGATGTACCAGTCCCTACGCACGGCATTGAATGTACATTCCACCTACAAAGGGGTCAGCGAAAGAATATCCGACTACAAGGCGATGCTTGAAGATTTCAATGAGAAGGTCATCAAGCGGAAACACATAGAGTTGGCGGACACGCTGATATTATCCATCAATGCCGGAGCCATACGGATGATAGCCCAAGAAGGAGAATACCTATATAAATCCGTGAGCGATTTGGTTCTGTACGCCACAGGTGCGGCGGCTTGTTCCACTTCGGACTTGCTGATGGTGCTGAACAGCATCAACTGTTCTCTTGACAATATCGAGAAGCATTTGAACCGTGCCTATTTCGAGACCTGGCGGTACATACAGGTTCGTATCGGCTACTGGAAAGAGAAAGTCTATCGTACCAAGACCAAACGGGAACTTATTGACGATGCTTTCGGACGGTGGAGACAATCAGGTAAACTGGATTATTGATAACTAAAAATAGAGAAATTATGAAATGGATTTTTACAACGATGCTGTTAGTGGCAACCATTGCGGCAAACGCCCAATATGTCACCTACAACCACGATTCGCCCAAGATGAACCAAATCACGGTGGAAGAAACCGGAGCCGGTGCGCTCAAACCGGAACTTTATTACACGTTGCTGCACAACAAGTACAAGAAAACGGCAGCGGTCAAGAACAAACTCACATTCCGCACGGCGGCAGGCGTGGCTTCCTATCAGCAGGTAGATGAAGCGGAAGCCATAGATTCCGCACTCACAAGCAGAGCCAAGATTGAAGCCTTGAATGTGGCAGACCGACAAGTGGATCTGGACTGGCTTGCGGAAAAGGACAAGATAGAATCCCAGATGCGGCAGTTTCAGAAGAACATTGACCGCATAATGATGACAGGCGGCTCGCCAAAAGAAAAAGAACGGTGGGATGACTATTACCATGTCTATCAATGCGCAATCAAGGCAACAAAGGATGCCTATATGCCCAACGCGCAGCGTAAGAAAGAGTATCTGCAAATCTATGCCGATGTCTCCCGGCAAAACGATGTACTGGTGAAATATCTCGTCCAGTTGAGCAACCGCAATGCCACGAAGAATCTCCTTTCGGCAACGGAGAACCGCCCGATAGACAAAAGAAGCATTATCAGCAATGCCATGAGTCGCTGGAATGAATCCCGGTCAGCAGTGCGAGGGTCGCAGAATAATGACGGAAACGAAGACGGAAATGAGAACGAGAGTGTGAACAGATAAAATTAAATGGAAAAATAGATGGCAAGCGGAGATATACTTTCAGATTTCGGCATCAATCTGCTTGAAGAAGAGATTGATGATGTGATTTTTCAGACCAACGAGTTCCTGACGGATGCCACCTTCACAGGTTCACAAGGCCCGTTTTGGTGGATCCTCCAAATGTGTATGGCACTCGCGGCCTTGTTTGCAATCGTCATGGCAGCAGGCATGGCGTACAAGATGATGGTCAAGAACGAACCGCTGGATATCATGAAGTTGTTCAAGCCATTGGCGATTTCAATTATCCTATGCTGGTGGTATCCTCCGGCAGACACGGGTATGGTAAACAGTGGGAGTAACTGGTGCGTGTTGGATTTCCTATCCTATATCCCGAATTGTATTGGCTCTTATACTCATGACCTGTATCAGGCAGAAGCCACACAGATAGAGGATAAATTTCAGGAGGTGCAGCAACTCATCTATGCAAGAGATACGATGTACACCAGCCTGCAAGCACAGGCGGATGTGGCGCACAGCGGAACTTCCGACCCTAATCTGATAGAAGCCACCATGGAACAGACCGGGGTGGACGAAGTGACCAATATGGAAAAGGATGCTGCCAAACTTTGGTTCACTTCACTTACTTCCGGGATTGTTGTAGGAATAGATAAAATCGTGATGCTCATAGCCTTAATTGTATTTCGCATAGGCTGGTGGGCAACTAACCTACTAAACACATTATCACATTATAAATAAGCGAATTAATTCTTACTTTATTAGAATGGATAACAAAAAAGCAACAATGATATAATTTATTTGTACGTTGTAGCAAATGCTCTCATTTGAATATAAACAAATGTACGCATTAATGGAGATAATGCAGAAAAACCATGAAGCATATACGACTCACTGCCACTCTCCATTTGTAGATGTGTGAAAGTAACAATCCATTAATGGACAATAGGGTATATAAAGGACAGATTTCCCGTATATTCGTCTCCTTATTCCTGAATTATGAGCGTAAGTCACATAATTATGGAGAGATATCCACCCTTTAATGGGGAGAGCTGTCGGCAAATATTTGATGGAAATGCCCCGAAAATCACAGGAGAATAGCCATACAATGGGCTGATACACAATAATTATTGGATAAACGTGGTCTGCTCCTGCAAACAGCAAGTTGTCTTTTCGTTAAACGAAAACAGGACGGTTTAACGGCGGAAACGCCGCCAAACCGCCTCCCCCCAAAAAGCTCCGGAGTCGGCTTTGATTTTCCTTATGCCATCTCTATACATTTACTTTCCAATTACAGGATTTTTCTTGAATATCCCATAAATGAGCATATAATCCCTCATCTTTTAATAATTGTTCATGTGTCCCTTGTTCTACAATATTTCCACCATCTAAAACAATAATTTTATCAGCATCACTTATTGTTTTTAGTTTATGCGCTATAACTATAACAGTTCTACCTTGTATTAAAGAATTGATTGCATACTGTATTTCCACTTCATTTTCTGGATCTAAAGAAGCTGTTGCTTCATCTAATAAAATTACAGGAGCATCTTTTAATATAGCACGTGCAATTGAGATTCTCTGTTTTTCTCCTCCAGATAAGGTACATCCACCTTCACCTATCATTGTATCATATCCTTGAGGTAAATGTATTATAAAATCATGACATTGAGCTTTTTTAGCCGCCTCTATTATCTCATTATCTGTAGCATTCTCTTTACCAAATCGAATATTATTCTTTATGGTATCCTGAAATAAATATACGTCCTGAAATACCATTGAAATGCGTTGCATAAGTTTCTCAGGATCAATCTCTCGTATATTTTTGTTACCTAATAATATTACACCTTTATCAGGATCATAAAACCGAGCGCAAAGTTTCATCAATGTACTTTTTCCACTTCCAGAAGGCCCAACTATAGCAGTTAAAGAACCTTGTTTCATTGTAACACTTATATCATGTAGGATATATTTATCATTATACCCAAAAGATACATTTCTAAATATAATATCTCCTTGTTCCGGAGCATCTTGTGTTCCTGACATTTCTGGTTCATTTAGTAAATTCAAAATACGTTCACCTGCAATAGAATAATAACGGAATTCTGCAAGATTGATTAGTGCTAATGTTAGTGGGTCAAAAACTCTGGAGCCAACGATAAGGAACATCACAAAAATAGCAACAGAAAGTTTTCCTCCAATTAAAAGGTATGTACCACATAATATCATCAAAGTAAGTCCCATACGAAGAAGGGTTACAGACAACATGACAATAGGTCCAATCAGAGCTTCTGTTTTGATATTCGCACGTTTGAGATCATTAAATGCTTCCTGTAAACGGATGAACTTTATTCCAGTCATATTATATGCTTTGATAACACGTATACCTTGTAAATATTCTTCCATTCTGCTACTGGCACGTATTTTAGCCAGAATTTGAGTTTGCCCTAGTTTCTTTTGAATACTAGAAGTGAAAATAAGTATTAAAAAAGAAATAGGAAGGGATAAAAACATAGCAATAGACATCTGCCAATCTACGAACAATAAACCTAAAAAAGCAAAAATAGGCATGACCAGTGCACCAAGCAATTGAGGAAGATGGTGCGACATCCCTTGTTCTGTCATAGCAAAATCAGTTATTAACATGGAAGATAATTCTCCAGAATCTTTTTTATAAAGAAAACCTAATGACAACTTGCGTAAATGTTCGGCTAAAGCAATACGACCTTCTGCACTAATATTGTATGCTTCCCGGAAATTTGCATTATAGGATTTCTTTTCTCCAAAAATCATAAAAATTATGTATACAAACATTATCACAATCAGCCCCCATAATTTAGATATGTTTAGAGGAGTTCCAGTTCCATCAAAAGCTTTAAAAAGGGTATTTATAACTTCTATTGAAAGACAAAAGGGAACTATATTTATAAAGTTTGCAAGCATTGTATACCCCACAGGCTTGTATAAACGTTTGGTTTGTCCTATAGTAATATGTTTTATAGCCTTTGTAATCATATTATTTCATTTTTTTAGATTTAACTTCCAGTTATGTGCATTTATATAAGCATTCCACATATTTTTATATATGCCTGTAGTAACATGAAGTTCGTCATGTCTTCCTTTTTGAACTAAACATCCTTCCTTAAAAACAAGAATTTGATGAGCAGAGGTGATAGAAGACAATCTATGAGCTATGATAATAACAGTTTTACCTTTTATTAACTTTTGTAAGGCCTGTTGTATTTTATATTCATTTTTTGGGTCAGCAAAAGCTGTTGCTTCATCTAATACTAAAATAGGAGAATTTCGTAAAATAGCCCTAGCTATACAAATTCGTTGTGCCTCTCCTCCAGAAAGAAAAACGCCTCTCTCTCCGACAATCGTATCATATCCTTTAGGAAGACTTCGAATAAAATCATCACATTGGGCAGCTTGAGCAGCTTGTATAACATCCGATAAACTAGCTTGAGTATTTCCTGCTGTAATATTGGCATATATGGTATCATTGAAAAGAAACGTATCTTGGAATACAAAAGACACGATCTCCAATAATTGGGGTGAGGAAATATTTTTTATGTTTATTCCCCCTATTAAAATCTCTCCAGAGGAAACATCCCAAAAGCGAGGAATGAGATTGGCTATTGTTGACTTCCCTGACCCAGAAGGTCCAACCAAAGCTGTTACTTCACCTTGTCGAGCGATAAAAGAGATATCCTTCAGCGCTTCTGTCTTTGTCATATTTTCTCTATCTTCGTAAGCAAAACTTACATTTCTGAATTCAATATCATACGTCTGAGGTATTTGAGGAACAACTGGTTCACATAGTTTTTTTTCCTCAAATATTTTGTCTATACGTTTTACTCCTTCATTAATTTCTACAGTTCCTGAAGCTAAAAATGCGAGTTTATATACAGGGGAAGCTACTCCGGGCCCCATCACGATGAAAAAAAGATAAATTGCAGCTAATGAGATGTTTTTAGGATCAGAGGTCATTATTAATATTCCTACAGGAAGAATAAACGTGACTATTGAATTCAACAGAATAATAAATGCAATTATACCATTTTGATAGTTATTACAGCATTTTAAAGCAAATGTTTTATACGCTTCGATTTCGGCATTGAACTGCCGAAAAGAACGTATACTTTGTCCAAATATCTTTATAATTGGCATACCTCTCACATATTGAACAGCTGAAGCACTCATGCGTTCTTGGACATCAAAATAGATTTTCGTAAGTGCAGTAGCTCTTTTCCCTACAAAATTAGAAAATTGCATTCCTATACTTAAAAGTATGCATAATAGAGCGGTGAATGCCATCCAACCATTTAAAGAAAAAAAGATAATAAACATAAAAGTTATGGTTGCAAACACATTCACCAAATCGGGAATAGTGTGAGCTATAAAATGCTCTATTTTTTCGACATTTTGTTCCATGATTTTCTTTATACAACCGATAGATGTCGAATTTAAATATCCCAAAGACAACTGACCTATATGCTCTGAAAGTTTTATTTTTAACCCATATAAAATACGAAAGGCGGCTATGTGAGATAACATTAATCCCGCATACAAAAATAGTACACCCACAATCAAAGCAATAAAAGCAAGCCACCCCCAACTGATCATTAGCTCAGAATCTATCGTAGATAAATCAGAAGCATGAACAAGCAATTCCTTTAATATTTCATATATAGACCAAAATGGTATAAGTATACATAATGCACTTATAGCGGAAAATAACCCGGAGAAAAGCAATAAACTTTTTTTTTCTCCCGCAATTTCCAGTAACCTAGATAATCCTTCTTTTTTCTTCATTATTTATTTAAATATATATTGTCGTAGTTAGACAAATATTTGTCACAATAATTACCAAGTAGAAAATAGCAAACAGCCATAATTCCTGATTCATATAAGCTGGAGTTTTTTTAGCATATTCTTCATATTCTTTCTTGAAATGTATACATAATGAATATTTATTTTCTATATATACAATTACAAGATTAATACATATATAAATTATATATAAACATAATGTATGTATGGCTCCAAGCAGAAGAATAAAACTTAAATGACAAAATAGATCTCCCATTATCATCGGATTTCTCACTTTTTTATAGGGACCTTCCGTTATTAACTTTGAAGGATGCAAAAACCTATCTTTGGTTGCTTGCAGATTACAATTTACCACTTTAGTACCCCAAACAGACATAAAATATCCAATTAATGCAATAAGGATAATATTGTAAAGAACATTTTCCAACAGTATTACTTTTATGTCAAACAAAGAAAAAATGTTTAGTTTGAAGCGAGGTTGATTTAAGAAGGGCATAATATACCAAAGAATAGATATAAAAAAGCCCGAATAATACATTAATGTATATCTATTATTGCAAGATAAATCTAGTGTTTTAGACATATATTTACGATTCCCAACCTTAAATGCTATATAATAAGGAATCAACCAAAGAAATGAAATTATGGCCAAAATAATTTGGGTGGCCCAGCTAAAATAAATCATATTATTTTTGTATAATTTAAAAAATTACAAATAACCAACAATGCCATAAATAAAACTATAAATAATAGTTTTTGATCAAGGAGAACAGGGGTTTTCTTTCTATAAACTATAAGTTCTGATTTATAATATGGTTCTAAAGAATACTTAACCTGTATTTTTATCATAAAGAGATCTATAAATACATATATAGGGAATAAAATGCAAGTGTAGATTCCACCTGTTAATAACACCAAAGAAAAATGTCCTAATATATCCCCTATGATCATTGGATGTTGAACTCTTGCATATATTCCTTCTGTTAACAATTTACTTGGGGCATAAAATGCACTTTTAGTAGCTTCAATATTTTGAGAAACAGACTTTTTACCCCAAATGCCAAAGAAATATACAAACAACAGAAAAGAAACTGGAATATACAAAACATTAAAAAAAACAAATTCGCCATTTAACCAGTCATATATTCCATGCATCCTTGGTTGCTCTATAAAGGGTAATACATACCATATGAGTGCTGGATAAGTGCTCATAAAATATAACTTTTCCGGAAGCTTTGATTGTTTTTTTAATTGAGAATTATGTTTTTTGTAACCTAGTAGAAATGCGTAATAATAAACAATTAATCCACTTAATGAGATCAAACTAATTACTATGTGAATTATCAACTTTGTATTCATTGCTGTATTTTATTATTTTTATCTGTATTTAAATAAGTATTTTCTTCTATATCATTTTTCGAAGGCATTTTTACAGCTATAATTCCTGCAAAATTGTGCCATTTAATGAAAGTATCCATACATTGAAAACCGACATCAGATAGTAGACTCAAATTCTCTGTAAGACTCAATGGAATCAAAACGCCTCTCAAACTTTGAGCCTTTTTTATAACTTGTTGTTCATTCAAACCATTTTCTTGCTTAAAATCCCAATACAAGTCATTCCATATATCCTCAAACAGTGAATTTTCCGCCCTTATTTTCTCTACAAATATAAAAGCTCCACCTTCTACTAATCCATTATATATCCGTTGTAAGACTTTTTTTCTTTTCCATAAAGGTAAAAACTGTAACGTATACAATGATAAAACTAAATCTATATTAGCTAATTCATTTATTTCCTCTATATGTTGTTGTAGAAATTGAACTAATTCGCTACTACATTTTTTTCTTGCAATCTCTATCATTGGTAAACTTTCTTCGACTCCGATGAATCTCACATTCTTTTTTCTTGAATGCTTTTGTAATAAAAGAGAAATGGTTTCTCCTGTAGAGGAACCTAAATCATATACAACACTATTGTCTCTAATAAACCATTCACTTATTTCGATAACAGCCTTTTGTACTTCCTCGTACAATGGGACACTTTTTCTTACATGAGTGTCGAAATGTTGTGATACTTGTTCATCAAATTTCCATTCTCCTGGAATTGATGTTATCAAATCATCGACTAGCCCTTCTTTATTTCTCATATATCCTCCTTTTAAATATATAATTAATTCCTACAATATTTAAAATCTCAACTAATACTACATATAAAATAAATAGAGGTTTATACAACTCACTAAAGTTTCCCCACACAAAGAAACCTAAGAAATAAAGAAAAGAGAAAATGAGAATCGCTTTAGATAAATTCATAAAAAAAAGAATCCTATTACTGATATAATATATAATAATAGAAGAGAAAGCAGTAAAACCACTTATCATTCCAAATGTATATTTATCATAAGGTGAAACTGTAGAATAAGAAATATTGAACATTATTTCCCAAGTCTGTTCGGGGACTAAAATATTTACAATGTTCAATAGCAATACTCCTGCCTGCACTTGGAATAAACAACTTAAAACGGGAAGTTTTTGTTTCTTTGGTGCTATACCATTAATACTATGATTTAAATAAAATATGAAACTTCCAATTATAAGCCAAATAAAAGGTTCATAATCTGATGATATATGTACAATCCCTGTTTGAAGTTTTAGCAAGTACATAAAACCGCCCATAAATGCGACTAAGAAAGAACAGAAGCTAATAAGTCCTTTATATTTTTCGATATTTCTAAGAAAGAGAAAATAAATACAGAAAAAACCGAAGAACAAACACTCTTCTCGAAACAAGACAATTGTCAAGTCTGATGGTATATCATGGATTCCCATGTAAGAGTGAATTACATCCCATGAGAAAAATATCCAGGGAAAACCAGTGAAACATGCTATGGCACATAACCACAACATACACACAAGAATTTTCTTTTTAATTTTTATGTTCATAATATGAATATTTTATTCCGTAAAAGTCTAAATCCGACATAAAAGATTGGCAATTCAAAGAGTCACAAAGACAATTTAATCCTATTTTTGTTTTACCTTCTAAAATGTATTGAGTAGTAATAACAGCAGGTAATGCAGTATATAATAAATTATTTTTTGTATATAAATAGTAAAAGGTATCTATCTTTCTTTCTGGCTCTATTTTAGAAACTTGACAAATTACACTTCCCCACTTATTCTCTTTCTTAACGAGACGTTGATAATCATCTTGCAACATAAGTGTTGCTTTATTTAAATTATGTTTATAAAAGATCTTTATAAACATAAACTTCCCCATTGAGATATAGTCATTTAGCATAATGAATGTTGATATCTTTCTTATTTGTTTTAAAGAAGTAGCCAATTGAGTTAATTGTTCGTCAAATGATGGCATACATATTTTTTTATGTCCAATGAAAGGAAAAAATTTGTGATGTGTATATCGAAAAGGAGACACCTGTATTTCCTTTCCATGAGAATAAACATAGGAACGTGTTTTTCCCATAGATGATGCTGCCAGATCATAAGTTGAACTATATGACCAATTATCAACAGCACCATAATAGATATTAAAATTAGTATTTTCTGGGCTGTTTAAATGAGTCTCTATAATAGTTTTAGAAAATACGCCTGAAATACCAGGCATCCAACCAACACCTATAATAAAGCAAAGTTTCTGAGCTTCAATGCTTTTTTCATATGGTTTTAATAAATCACGCAAAATGCCATATCCTCCTATATCGATGTAGTGGCAATTATTTCTTAATGCATGTAAGGCAATCTTGTCATTTATTTTAAATGAAGGTCCAACAGCATTAATAACCAACAAACATTGAGAACAAAAATTATCCAATTCTACATCATTGTTATAGTTCATTTGGTTATACTTAAGTCGCTCACTATTATAAAATGTAGACATAGATATTTCTTTTATGGATCTCCTACCACCAATTAAAACATGGAAGTGAGTTTGTAGTTGTAATAAATATTTAACTATAATAGAACCAATTGTTCCAGTTCCACCTATTATTCCTATATATTTATTATAAACCATAATACTATTCCTCTATAGATATATTTATGTTGTTGTTTTTTAATATTTCGTTTAACATGTGCAGATTGATATTTATGTCTTCAAAAGTAAAGATGCCAGGCATAATTGGTATACATCCTTTTATTATCGAGAGCACAATTACCGCACAAAATACTCCTGTTAATCTAAATGAGGAATCTGAGTGCAATAAACATTTTACAATAGAATTTTGATTTCTTACATAAGTACATACTATCACAGATTTCTCGTTTTTCTCATTTTTCTCCAATTGCCCCTGTTGTTTATTGACCATTTTACAAATCAATTTTCTAATAAAAGAGCTCTTTCTTAGTAAGGGAACTATGCCCATAGGAAGATTTTGCAGATGAAAAGCACAATCAAAATTTTGTAGTTCTTCAAATCGACTAGCTCGTTGTATAGTCCTTATTTCAGGACTAGAAAAGAATATTAATGGCATATTGGAATGAAAACGATCAAAAGTAAAAGTTCTATCTGAATGATATTTAGTTGGTTTTATTCTTCGGATTTCCCTTTCTGAAAGGAGCATCAGGTCATCTTTAAAACCCTCAAACATATTGATTATTGAAGCTGTTCCAGAAACAACACCTGCTCCAAAATAGATTCTCAATTCGGCTTCTAAAACAGTTTTTTTTAATTGTTCTGCAGCATATTCTAGCATGAAAGTTGTCAACCCTGGACATAATCCCATTCCTGTAAAAATTGTTCCCCGAAAATTTGTTATGTTCTCATTTTTTATTTCTAGTACACGTCCACTATGTCCATAGTCATCATTAATATCAACACATATTACGTGATTTCTTAAACAAATTGTATAAATATCTGTTCCTACACATGAAAAAGGACCAAGTGCCAAAATTATAATATCAAATTGTTTAATAACAGATTCTATATTTTGGGTATCATGTATGTCCATTTTTATGAACTTTACTTTCTTCTCTGATATCTTATGAATACCTCTTGATGCTATAAATAATTCACAAATATCATGATAATGTAGCAAGTAATCTGTAATAAATTGTCCCGCAATCCCTGTGCCACCAATTACTAAAACTTTCTTTTTAGACATAAATTTCTATCTTTTTTTAAGCTTATCCAACAAATTATATAATACAGAGTGATCCCCAAACTAAAAATGCCTGGTAGTAAGCATTCGGTCTTGGGAATTATCCAAGTGACAATAGATAAAATAATTGTTAGTATAACAGGGTTCACAACTATAGACCATCGAGGAACTATAGCTTTGGATGAAAAGTTACTAAATCCAACAATCAGCCAGGTCACTGGAAGTAGAATAAACATAAAGGGGAAAAAAGGTATATTAGATCCTGTTAATAATTGCCAATCTATATTTGTTTGCATTATCATTTTTGATGTACCAATACTATATATTATGGCATAGCTGTAATGATAAAACCCCAACATCAATAAAGAATAAGATATACAGAATGTATTAATAAGCGCAAGCTTTTTATTAACTTTACACATTGTTGTGTATATGAAGTATGTCCCTAATATCCAAAAAGGAAAAGTAAAAATACATCCAAAAGATGATAAATTTAAAATAGTTTCTTCTAAAGAAAGTAGTCTTGAAACAAAATAATCTGTTTCAACAGTTTTCATCTGTACTAGATAGTCGCAGGTTGTGATAAATAAACCTGAGATTACACTTATAATGATTATACAGTCATAATTACGATTGTTCATTCCATAAAAATTAAAAAGCTGCCGGAATCTTTTAGCTTCCGGCAGTCTTTATTTATTTTAAATATTGAATTTTGAAGGGATTACCTTCTGTTTTTATCTTTAAAGGTTCATACTTATCTTCTTTATAGTTGTAAAGATAATAACCTGTTCCTTGAGTAGAAGCCATCCCGAACACCATATAGTCTCCTGCTTTACATTGACTACATGACCAACCCGTAGTTCCGTCAAAGTTCATTTTTTTGACAGTTTTATTATAAACATCTATTTCAAATGTTTGCATTGATTTGTCATTTACATAATCAGGTGGATTACTAACATATCCCGGAACATTGAAATATCCATATAGCTTACCATTTCCTGTATATGTTTTGCTATAAATATAATTTGCTTTATTACCCTTTATGTCCGGTATACTAATTGTTTCTATTGGGAAATAGTATGACTGATCAAAGTCTGTTTCTCCTTTCTTTATACGCAAGAAACCTTCTGTACAGTTTGCAAAATATCCGAAGCCTCCTACACAATAAATATAAAGATCGCCTTTTTCATCAATGAAAGGATCACCTGAATACTCATAAGCGGTTGCCATTGTAGCTCTATTATCAGATATCATTTTAATAGGCTTGTCTGTCTTTGTATCAATCAAAAGTACATAAGCTCCAGTATTAGGGTTAAACTGGGACTTATCTTGAGCTAATCCTACATATAAAATACCATCTCTAATAACCGAAGCACCAGGTTCAGGATTTTTATCACCACTTTCTTTCCCAATTGCATATTCAGATAAATCTATTTCACCTGTTTTTTGCATTGTCGTAGGATTTATTATATACAATTTTCCCAATCCTACGCATGATATATAAGCTTTTTCTTCTGAATCAAATGTAAGGAATGCAGGAAGAGAACCGGAAGGGAGAATCATCGTTTCTTTTTCTTGAATTAGCAAACCATTCTCGACTCTGTACTTATATAAACGGGCATTCATCGATTCTAAGACATAAATGTTACCCCCATAAGTAAAAAGAAAAGATTCTTTTGCAAAGACCAAAGAATTTTGTGTACTTGTCTGTTCTACATTTAAATCTTTAAATAGACTAACATAAGCATTATCACCCACCGTGACACTATGAACAAAACTCATATCGTCTTCTTCATCTGTTGGAAACGGATCATCTTTACTACATGAAATAAAACTTAAAAAGGTCGCTAATAGCGACAATAAAAACCATTGATTTTTCATTTTTTTTATTTTTTTAGTTAAAATAATTATTTATAATATTACAAACTCATCGCTCCCCCTGAAGATTCATCACCAAACCAATTAAATCGTAATTTAATTTTAAAAGTACGACCTTGTAAAGGCTTTTTAAATTCCATATAGCTCTCCTTGTTGAATATATTTTCAACTTCAAACCCTAATGATACTTTATTTTTCCAAATAGATTGCTGGAATCCTGCCGTAAAAAGATGACTACGAGGAATTAACCATTTCTTTCGCTGTTCTGGTAAGTTACTCATTTGCCAACTCCAATCAAAATCATGAACGTAAGATGCGTCTATATAGATTCTAGATATTTCATGTTTCCCAAGTAATCCCTCTGTATGATACTCTAAACCATAGTTAAAATAAAAACGAGGAATATTGGGTACCTGTTTATCATAAGTCGGGTTTTTCACACTTTGGTCATTAGTAGTCCATTTTAGCTTATCCCGAATATCTTGATAGGTTAAGTTAAAATAACTATAAAGCTGTGGAGTCACATCTATTTTTAAATCAAAATCTCCCCCCATGATCTGAGTCTTACCCAAATTCGTATAAATCATTCGTATATCAGCAGGAAATAAACTTATCATATCTGTTATATACATATAATATAAATTTGTCTCTAACTGAAAACGACTTAACCCCATAAAATTACTTTTATCCATGATTAACCCTAAATTTATATTATTACTTATTTCGGGATTTAAATCAACTGAAGGCTTTACTGTCACTCCGTCTCCAAACAATTCTTCCGTATCAGGAAGCCTCACGTTATGTGATAAGGAAAATTTACCTCTCACCCCTTTGAAAAATTCATAACTGATTCCTTCACTTATTCCATAGTAAAAATTGTTTATTTTTGTTTTTTTCGGTTCTTTCTTAACACTTTCAGATTCATCTACAATTTTATCACTTGTTCTATATATTCCAGAATTTAAATAGTATAGACTGAACATTAAAGAGTTTTGAAGTTTGTTATTACGTGAAGAATACTCATGTGCTAACCCCAAAGTATTTCCCTTCATATTACTGGGAAAACCACTAGGGTCAAAACCAACATATTCTGCTGTATAATCATCCTTAGGTCTATACCTTGAATATGTGAATTGATTGTTAAGATTAAAGGTATGTTGCTTTAACTTGTATTTTAAATTCAATTTATGTCTGATTTCAAATTGTTTGTCATCTGAATAGTTTAATAAATTATCATCAGTTTCTCCCATTGTATTTGTTATGGTTCCATCCCATTGCCGTTTTGTTCTAGCGGTATCAACCAAATGCGTATGAATGATTGGAGTTACTAGACCTGACTTGAATTCAAGGTTTTTAAATAAGAAATTCTTCTTCTCTAAAGTTAAAGTAGGCATAATGTTTGTCCCATGTGTATGAGAAAAACGTGAATCAAAATCTAAGGCCTGAATTCCCTTTTTATTGTTATAAAAAGCACATTCTAATTCAATCTTATCAAACCAGAATTTTGTAAATGTTAAACCTACATTATACATTGTGGACCTATAATAATCATTATTTCTTATTACTTCTTGGTAGGCACTTGAAGGTAAATTTGTTTCAAAAACAGGATAAGTCATTTTATAATTATTATCCGATTTATTATGAAAAAAACCTCCTCCAATTTGAATCCCTGGTTTTTCAAACATTTTTTTTACACTGACTAACGTTTTGGAAGTACCAAATGAAGCAAACTCCTGAGTAAAGCCTACCAAGTCACACTCGTCCTCTCTTGTAACAACATTAATCGCTCCTCCCAGACCATCACTGCCATATTCAGCAGGAACTATTCCTTTATATATCTCAATATATTTAATGGCATCAATAGGTATGTCGTTTATATCAAATGAACCATCGGGGCTATTTAAAGGAAAACCATCTATATAAATAGCTACTCTTTTTCCTTCCAGACCATGTATGGACATTTTAGAAGAGCTACCCAAACCTCCGGATTTTCTAACTTTGATTCCAGAAGTACGAGTAAGTACTTCTTCAATTCCAGTTGAACGACCTCTTAATTTTGCTCCATCAACAACCGTTACAGCCATAGGACTTTTACGTATATGATTTATTTCTGCCTGCTGTGAGGATGCTTTTACCACGACCTCATTCAACACTTCTGTACTTTCTTCCAAAAAGAAATTTTTAGTTGTATTTCTATTTACAGTAACAGACTGTTTTATTGTTTTGTATCCGATAAAAGAAACCTCTACAAGATACGTTCCGTTTTGAGGTAATTTTATTCTGTATAACCCATTATCATTTGCATTATCTCCAACCTGATTTTTTCGTATATATACAGAAGCTCCTACAACAGGTTCATTTGTCTTTTTATCTACGATTCGACCAGAAAGAAAAACTTGTGCCCAAGATATCATAGGGAAACAACATATTCCCATAATGACTAAAATTGTTTTTACTTTTCTACACAACATAGGTTTATAATAAAATTTTTTTTTAACATGCATATTATAGTTACATTGGAAGCTTTAGATACATTTATCGTGTCAATATCAATCCAATTGCATAATTTACTATATGCTGTATAATATGCCTTTAGAATAGCTTCTTTACGTGAAAAAATGTCAATAGGAGAAAATTCTTTCTTATCTATACACGCTATCTCTTGGGGTGTACAAAAAAGAGAATATTCCTTTTTTGATAATATCGTCGTTTGATCTTCAATATCTACTCCAATACCCTTATACCTCTTTTTCTTTCCAACAGCAGCAACTGCTATTGCATCTTTATGAGATATAGAACCAACTATGTCAAATGGCCATATTGGTTCACCATCTCTTCCTTTTAAAATGGGAACTATTTCCTTTTGTAAAGTCTGTAAGGCACGATGTGCGGCACAACGTCCCAAAATATAAGTTTTAAGACGTATTTCAGACCATTCTCTTTTAATGAATATTTTTTCCTCATTAAAGAGATTATCTGAAGTAG
The DNA here is from genome assembly GCF_023656845.1 of Parabacteroides sp. Y3-G-102. Classification (NCBI taxonomy): domain Bacteria; kingdom Pseudomonadati; phylum Bacteroidota; class Bacteroidia; order Bacteroidales; family Tannerellaceae; genus Parabacteroides; species Parabacteroides sp. Y3-G-102. The sequence continues at coordinate 64,138 of NZ_JAMOKU010000002.1, forward strand.
CAAAAGGACTATCTTCCACAATTTCTACTGCTATATCGGAAAAGGGTAATACAAGCATATTTATACATGCAATTCTATATAATTCATTATCAACTTAGCTAATTCCGCATGATATTTTGTAATAAGAACATGCCCTCCTGGCAATTGGTGGAAAGAAACTTTCTGAAAGTAATTATTCCATAGATGTTGATTGTTTCGAATTGTAGGCTCATCCTCTCTACCGACGATGGAACATAATGGGGTTTTCAATTTACAATCAAGAAACTTGTAATTTACCATTGCTACAGTATTCATTCTCAACTCATGCAAATATTCATGTTTTTCTTCATCTGATAAAGTTGCGATCAATTCTTCATTCAACAGATCTTTTGCACGTGAATAATCCAAAAGGGCATTATCGTCATTTGAAAAGAATTGCATTAAGTCATCACGCAATGTAGGAGGAGTTCCACCAATCATTATAATACCCTGTATCGGAATATTTTCTTGTTCAAATCGTTTACAGATATCATAAGCAATATAGCAACTGTAAGAATATCCCATGATAAACAAAGGAATCTCTTTATCAGCCTCTTTCAGTTCATTGGCTAATAGCGCACCAACTTCTTCTACAGAGGACTTTATCTCACGTCCATCTCCATGTCCCGGATATTGTACTGTATATAAGTTGATTTCTCCGGTAAAATCCCCAGAAAATGTACTATACATACCAGGGGTTCCTGCTGCATATGGAAGACATATAAGTTTTGCATATGGAGTAGAAACCTTTTTCATACAAATGAGATTCTCAACTTTATTATTCTCTATTTCTTGTTCAAGCAGTTCGGCTATCGTAGGTTTATCGAATAAATCTTTTAATTTGATGTTGGTTAATCCGACCTCCTTTAATTCTTTTATTAACCTTACAGATCGGATAGAGTCGCCTCCTATATCCCAGAAATTATCAAATACACCTACCTCTGGTATCCCTAATACCTTTTCCCAGATTAAGGTTATTTGTTTTTCCCTTTCATTCCTTGGACCTACAATATCCCTTTTAACAAAATTTTGTTTCTGATTCGCAATATTGGGTAATTGCTTCTTGTCTGTTTTTCCATTGGCAGAAATTGGAATCTGCTCTATTCTAGCCATTGCGGAAGGTAACATATAGTGAGGTATCTTCATTTGCAGAACAGACATTATATCCTTGTATTCTAAATCACAATTATTTGCTGTAACATAAAAAGCTACAACTACAGGCTGTTTGTTTACATCATATTGAATCTCTGCACAAGCCTCTGTAATACCTGATACTTTTAATAAAGCATTCTCTATTTCTCCTAATTCAATTCTATACCCTCTGACATTTACTTGAAAATCTTTACGTCCTACAAATACAATATCGCCAGTTACAGTCATCTTTACAACGTCTCCTGTATTATATACAATTCCTTCATGAGTAATAGGATTATTGATAAATACAGATTTCGTTTTCTCTTCTTTATTCAAATAACCACATGACACTCCCTCGCCTCCAATATAAAGGATACCAGGAACTTCTGGTAGTGTATATTCTAAATTATCATTTAATACATATACTTGTGTATTATAAATCGGTTTCCCTATTGGAACTATATTTAAATGACATTTGCCGTCTTCTTCAATCGGGATAGGATAAAAAGTGGAAGCCACCGTTGTTTCTGTAGGGCCGTATTCATTAATAAATTTGTGCAAAGGATAATTTTCTAACCACCTGTTTATATCCGAAACATTGATAATTTCAGCACCCAGCATAATAGTCATATTGGGTGATAGGTTTACAGGTCTCTCCAAAAATCCCAACGTATTTACCAACATTGAAAAATGAGAGGGAGTTACATTCAAAAAATTGATTTTTTCTTCATCTATAAAATACAGAAGTTTCTCTATATCTTTAGTTGCATTATCGGAAAGAATGTGTAAAGAAGCTCCGGCAATGAAAGGTAGCCAATTAGAAGTAACAGTCATATCAAAGGAATACGATGTTATTAAAGCAAACCTGTTATTACAGTTTACATTAAACGCTTCTTTCTCATAATTCAAAAAATTGGATACATTTCTATGCCTAAGCATTGTACCTTTAGGTTGTCCTGTTGAACCAGAAGTATAAATCATATAAATCAAATCATCAGGAGTATTACAAGGTACTATATTATCCATAGATTGACTATTTATATCATTTACGGTGTATCGACGATATGTATCAGGTAAAGGAATAGAATCATCATCAAGTAACACACAATGTTTAATGTTGGGGGTATATGAACTATTAATATTGTCTACATGTATTCCTTGAGTTACAAGAACTTCTGCTCCACAGTCATTTATCATATACTGTATTCTATCCGAAGGATAAGAAGGGTCAATTGGCACATACGCCCCACCTGCTAAAAGAATTCCAAGTTGTACTATAGGCAAATCAAGCGTTCTGTTCAGTAATAAAGCAACCTTAGAATTTCGTACCACTCCAAGAGAACGTAAGAAATGCGCCATCTGATTAGCTTTTTTCCAAAACTCTGTATAAGTTAAAGAAACTCCTTGATAAGAGATCGCCTCTCTATTAGGATACAAATCTACAGTATTACTGATCTGTTCATATATTGTTTTAAGAGGATAAGCATGTTCTGTTTTATTTGTTTGCTCCAATAATTTTATATAGAAGAGAGGGAGTATATTTGAACATGAACGCTCTTCGTATCCCTTAGTGTTTGTATCATCTACCAATTGGTTAAGCATAGACGTGAATTGTTCAGAAAGTAGTTGTATGTATTCCGCATCAAATAGCTCACGAACATAATTCCAATCAAAACACCATTTATTTTCCCATGTATACATAACAAGGTCTATATAAGTACCAGGTGCACCTGTCTGTACTTTAGGCGCACCAATTGTCAAATATCTAGATGAATGACTGATACCTTTGGGAAGCATATTGATAGAATTACTAAAAATAATTGCACTCAAAGAGCTTTGTTTTAAGCCTTCCTGTTCTGCGATTTTTCTGGACAATTCTATTGAAGATATTGGATACTCAAGCATGGTTCGTACAAATTGTTCTATCTTACGTGCAATAGAAACAATCGGTTCTTGTGGAGATGTTTGGATACGGACAGGGAAAATATCAAGAAAACTACCTATTATATTTTTTGCATTAGGTAAATGCTGTTCCCTGTTAAATACAGGCATGTTGATAATGAGATCATTTTGTCCAGACCACAAATTCATCAGTTTAAAATAGCATGCCATAAGTAAGGAATTAAGGCATATACCAGAAGTATGAGAACTGATTTCAAGAACTTTATTCATCAATAAAGAATCCAATTCCGTATGTAAGGTATTAAAATGGACTTTATTTATTAAAGATGGCTGACATTTCGTGGGAATAGATATTTTCTCTGGTAAATCTTTAAACACCTTTAGGGCAAAATCCATTGCATTCTGATATCGCTTTGTTTGCCTTCTGAATCTCTCCACAAAAACATAGTCAGAAAAAGTTAGACCTTTTTCTTGTTCAACAGTTATTTCTTTACCAGCGATAAACTGATCATAAGTTGATGTTAATTCTTGAAGGAATTGAAAAAAGCTGAAACCATCAATTATCTGGTGATCAATATGTATAATTAATTCATGTTCATCTTCCCCTGTTTTATAAATATTACAATAGAATAAAGGATACTCTTTAAGGTCAAATCTGTGATCATGATCTTTTTCGTCCTTTTGTAAAAAGAATGTTTCCTGTTGTTCTTTGTTCATTGAAGTTATATCTTCATAAGAACTTTTAAATGTCGGATATTCAGGAAGAGTTATCATCTCAGGTTTATCCGACTCTTCGGAAAGAATAGAATGTAACAATGGATGACAGTTAATAATGTGATTTAACGTCTTGCCCCAACATGCTGGATCAAAAAAACCTTTCAATTGTGTCCGACAAATGATATAACAACTTAATCCTGTCGGTTCATTACGGATAAAACTTTTACTGTGATAGAATAATGTTTCTTGGAAATCCATTAACGGAAAAGAATACCCCTCTGGAGTTACATAGCGTTCCTTAATGGTTTGTGCTATATCTCGTATACAAGTTTTATCTTTTATATCATCTAATGTTATTTTATCAAAAACTTCAGTTAAGCGCTTCATCATTTGATATACAGCGGCAAAAGAAGTCACTTTAGTTATAATATTTTCTGTATATTGTATTTCTAAAGAGGGAATTCCTATTTCTTCGCTGATAAACTCTCGAACTAACAGTTCATATTCATTTAAAGGAGATTGAAGTTCTTTTAATAAATATTGTTCAAGATAATGTTTTTGAGAGACTAAGGTCGGATATTTATAGAAGAAACTATTTTCTAATTTAATATTTAACAGTTCTTCAAGTTTAGAAACAGCCATCATACTGCGTATTGAGTCTCCTCCTAAAGAAAAGAAGTTATCTTCTATATGAATGAGGTTTGTTTTTAAAACTTCTGACCATATTTTTTTGAGAACCAATAAATAATCCATATTATGAGATTCTTTGTTTAGTTTTACAATTGATTTATTATACTGTCCTTGCTCAAAATACTTTGCCATAGATCGACGTTTTATTTTAGAGCTAGAAGTTCTGAGTATTTCTCCTTTTTTTATCTTTATAGAGTATTCTGGAGCAAATCCAACTTTGTCTGCTAAAAATGCGTTACATTCATTTATTAATTGTCTTATTTGTTCTTCCGACATTTTTCTTGATAATACAAAGAAATGAAGTACAATTTCACGATTTTCTGTAGAAGAATAAAAAGATGTAAATACAGTTTTTTCAATTGAAAGACCAAATTTCTCTAAGACACAATTTTCTAAATCAAAAGGATGAAAGTTTTGTCCATTTACTATAATTGTTTCCTTTTTTCGACCTACTATATAAAGAATATTGTTATAATCAAAAAAGCCCAAATCTCCTGTACTTAACCAACCGTCTTTTAATACTTCATCTGTTGATTGTATGTCATTATAATAACCAGACATGACACAAGCGCCTTTTACTTGAATCTCTCCTAAATTTAAATTATTTTGAGGAATACCGTCTTTAACAATGCGTACTTGTAAGCCTGGTAATATTCTACCTGCACTAACAAATTCACAAAAATCTTGTTGTTTATCGACTAATTTGATAATCCCTTCATAGAACGCCTCTCTATTTATTCTTATATTTTTATTTCCATAACCCGGTAAACAGGAAGAAACAATCAATGTTGTTTCAGCCATTCCATATGAAGGGCGGAATGCATTTCGATTAAACCCAAGTTGAAAAAGGGGGGATAATCGGACGTATAAATTAGATGGAACCATTTCTGCTCCAATTGAAAGAGTCTTCACTTGAGATAAATCCAATTCTTTTATGTCATTAGATTGTTCTAACTTTTGAATTAACAAATCCAATCCTGAAGGTGTCGTACCGCCACAAATACTTACTTGATATTCGGAAATTTTCTTTAGAAAAATCAAAGGATCTCTTAAAAAGGAAAAAGGCTCTATTTTTATTTCTGTAATTTGGTTATACAAACAAACCAAATGATTTCCAAATAGACCATAATCATGAAAATATGGCATCCAGTGAATCAAAGTATCTTCAGTTGTAATTTCATCCGCAAGAGTTTTTATTTTCAAATTAGTTAAAATATTGTTAAAACTAAGCATGACTCCTTTGGGTGCCCCTGTACTTCCTGATGAAAACTGAATAACACATAAATCTTTACTATCTCTTTTAGGTATGTGTAAAGAATAATCTTGCAACAAATCCAATTGTTTCATAATATCTTCAACACACACAGCTTTATGAAATGAAGATTTATAATATTCAAATAGATTAATATCATTTGTTATAAGTGTAACTACACCTAATATATCAATTGCATTCTTTAGGCGTTCAAAAGCAATAGAGTTCTTATTACTGAATTGTACAGAAGGCATTAAAACGGGTATACAACCTGCCATAACACATCCCCAAAATAATAATATAAAATTTTCGGATTTTTCAACAGAGATTATTATCTTACTGACAGGCTTTACTTGATAGTAAGATTTTAAAATAAAAGCTATTTTTCTAGATTTTTCTCGTAACTCTGAATAAGTTAGAAAAAGATCACATTGACTATTATTTACAATAACAATTCCTTTTGTCGGCACTTTATGTGCTGCTTCTTCCAACAATTCATATAGGTTTTCCATCTTGCTTTATTTTTTGCCCGCAAAGTTCGTTTGTTTAGCTAAATCCATCAATACCAATTATTAGGTATTTTTAATAAATTGTTGTATGCATATAATATTACTTAAATTATATATTTCTATTTATTGTGTGTAGCTATCGTATTAGTAGTCAGTTGATATTAATTTATATTAGATTGTTATACATAATCATTTATGATAAGGAAATATTACCTACAAAGGGGTATTATATGTATTTTTACCTTCCTATTTTTTGTAAAATGATAAGTTCTTTATATCTCATAAATAACTATTGCTTCTTTATTAAGACCTAGAAATCATCACATTTAATATATTACTGATACGCAATGCTCTAAAAATATTTAGTTATTTACTATAACAGTCAATGTATATTTCAGGTATACCTGATAATCTTCCATTATCATCTGGTCTATTACTGCCAACGGAACGTCCTTGTTATCCCGGAATCATTTGAAGCTGCCGAGTGCGGTATGGTAGTTCTTGGCCGTACCGATGTGATTTAATTGGCAGAGTCGCTCGATGAGATTCTCCATGAATATAAAAAGGGTATTTTCTTTTTCGGTGCACCGGAACTCCATAATTATATCTTCAGATGAATAACCTCGTCGTAGCAGATCGAATCTTTCAATAATCCTGTTCAGCTTTTCCAAATTCTCCTCCAGTTTTCGGATTATTGTCTGAATAACGGTTATCCGTTCGCCAGCCGGTGCCGAAACAGGTCTTGACTGTTTATCATCCCATTCATGAGAGAACACCTTATAACCGGTTGTGATTTGCCTGACGACACGGCGGTGAGTTACAAAATAAACGATAGTGCCCGGACGGCCTTCGACTGTTGACGGGCGGAATTTCACCTTTACTGTTGTCATACTTATATTTATTTAATTGGTAATGTTTCATTCTCGTCTTAACTTGCGGCATATAAAAATGGTCAACGTGACACAGACAACGAGAAAAGCAGCGGTACAGCCGAGTACTTCCCACAGCAATATGCTATGTATAAGACGAGCGTTCGCGGCGCAGGTACAAACGAAAGCCGCCGCGAGGGAGATGATTGCCTCTACCATACACCAGAAAGCGGTTGCGGAGATAAGCACACGGTCATTCGCCGAGAGGCGTCCGGCTAGCCTTGCGCATTCCCGTTCCATCCTGTCGGCCATCTTCCGGCAGATTTTCTCTCCCTCCTGTTCAAGCGTCTTTCTCGCTTCCTCGCCGAGTGTGACCGTGCTTGCCCCACGCAGGGAAGAAACAGCCCCGTCCATTTTGGGCAGGGCTTCCGAAAGTCTGTTTTCGAGCTTTTCCACGTTGGCACTAAGAATGCGGACAGCTTCATAATTGTTTTTCAGCGCATCGATTATGCGGTCTTGCTCCTGCATTTTTTCGGCAGTCGGAAGTGCCCCGTCTATTTCCGAGAAATCGAATTTTTTATTCATAGGCTGTTATCTTTTTCGTCCTGTCTTCGGTTTCTTTCCGATTACCCTTGCCGCTTCACGGGCGCACCGGCGTGCCCATTCCCGTTCGTCCTCGTCCTCGCGTCTTCCCCAAGGCAGGTCGTTGGAACTGCCGCCACCACCTCCCGAAGGAACCGCCGGAGTATCGAGCATCCCGACGAAAAGTGCCGCAGCCATGTCCGTGAGGTCACGGCTGTTGGCTGTCTCCCGGTAGTCGAACTCGTCATTGAATACGTCCAACGCTTCATCGGGAATGAAGAACCGGCGGCTTTCCCCGTCGATGTCGATATGGTACGGGCTGGTACCGGGACGATAGCCGGTGTATTGCGGAACCGGTGTCGTTCCTTGTGCGTGAACCGGAATCGTCCGGGGTGTAGTCGGTATAGATTTCCCTGCGGCGGGCTGTGTCGAAACAGTCCTTGTCTTGGGAGCCGCGTGCAGCTTTTTCCACGTGCTTTCAAGTTTGGTCGCCATGAGGTTGCGCCCCCTGCCGAGTTCGGAAGCCTTGTATCTGGCGTTGCCTTTCTTCAGCACGTAACCGCGCAATATCTTCTTGTTGTCGCGCAGCTCCCAAAACTCATATCCCTTGCTCCGGAGTCTGGCCACGTACTCGTCCCATGACCAGCTTTCCATGGATTGCAGGGTTTCCATGCAGTCCCGGTTCACCTGCCCGATGTTCGTCTCACGTACTTCGGCGGCAGTCGTCCAGCCCCGTTTCAGGGCCACACGCTCGGCTGCCCGCTGTGCCCGCAGGTGTATGTCATGGTCGTTGTTGATATTCCCCCGTTCGTCGATACGGCAGAACGCACCGTGAAGGTGGGGAATGCCGCTCTTGGATTCCAGATGCAGCCACACCGTGCCCTTGCTGCCTTTGAGGGCGGTTTTCGGGGAATAGGTCTTGCCGTTCTTGTCAAGCAGTTCGATGTTGTCGAACTCATCCGTGAAGTCGTCCCACAACCTTTGCCAGTCGTCGATGGTAAAGTCTTTGGTGTGTTCCGGCGCAGGGCTGACCTCGATGCGGATGACGGAATTTTTGACCCGTTTGGACTTCTCCAGCGTCAGCCGCATAGAATCCCATATACCCGTGGCATCCAGACCGGGCGGCAGCAGATTGTCCCCCACGTGGAAGATGCGTTCGGGATGTTTCTTGTTCCTCGATTCTCCCGTGATGTACCTGATGTCATTTATCCCGTGGGAGATGGATTTCGCTTTCCCTATCATGGCTCGTCCTCCCTGTCTTCACCGTTCCTTGTCCCGTCGGGCAGGCGGTTGGAAAACCGTACCTTGTCGAGCACGTCCGTGACACGCTCGGCCAGCCTGCCGAGTTCCTTGAGCCATTCGAGCATGAAAGGGTAACTGTTAAACATCTGTCTGCGCTTTTCGGGGTTCATGCCACGGAGCGCGGACGTGTAGTTCACGAGGTCGCTGCGGCATCCTATAAGGGTCTCCATGACCGCCTCCTGCCTTGCCGTCAGCCTCGCTTTCGGCCTGTAGTTGAAAGCTCTTGCCAGCACGTAGCTGCTGACGGTCATGCCGCACTCGGCGGCAAGGCGGCGGATGTACTGTTTCTGTTCCACGGTGACTTTGGCTCCGATGTATTCGGTGCGGCTGCCGCCGGACGGAAATGATGTGTCTTGCTTATTGTCTTCTGTCATAACTGTTGTTTTATAAGGGTTAAGCGGTGCGAGCCTGCGAGCGCCGCCACCGGCGAACTGCCAGTGAGCCGCGAGAGCGCCAAGGGATGACTGACCGAAGGGAGGTGATACCTTGGCATATCTCGAAACTGAAAGACGTTTTCACCTCTCCTGCGGCGTGCCTCCGCTGCCGGATAAAATGCCATTCAAAGGCCGTTCAGATGCCGTTCGAATACCATTCAGGGCGGGATTGCAAAGGTTTACGACGTGGAAGTTCTGAAAGTCCGTCCATTCCTCGACACAGGTCATGGAAGCGACGGAAGCGGTTTTGGAAGCGTCCACCGCTATCATGCCCAGCTTTTCCATCGTTGCAAGGAGATTGCGGATTCTTTTTCTCCCTATGTTCCATTCCTCCGCGAGTCTGGTTTCCGAGAACTGGAACTGTCCGGGCTGCAATTCCTGCGGCCTGCGGAATGAATCGCCCCTGCCGGGGGACAGTCGCATCCGTGAGAGCAGGTCATAAAAAAGAGTATGGTTGCCGATTGTATTGCCGTCGTCATCTTTCGTTGTCCCTCCGAGCCATTCGATTGCCTCTGCGGTAAAGTGGATGCGGACTGTACGGAAGCCCTGCGGCTTTTTGAAAAGGGATGTTTCCTTGTTCCTCTTGTTTTCTTGCATAATTCAATAAAAAATAAGGGAATGGAGTATCGGAAAACCTACAACAGTTTCAATGAGATAGTGCGTGCGGGAGTTTCCTTGTCCGTCCGATACCCCGTTCCGGTTTTGACATCAGTTCCGGTTCACGTTGGCGGCGGGTTGGGATTGCAGGTGTCCCCGTGCGTCCTCCACCGCCTTGAAGTCGGAAGAGATTTTCATCAGCACGATGCTGACGCGGCAGAGCTGGCCGATGTCAACGAAATCCTTGACGGCTTCCAACAGTTTTTGCGCACGTTCCTGACGGTGTTTCATCACGGCCTCGTTACTTGTTCCGTTTTCTTTGGCAAGCCCGTGATTGAGAAAGCGGTTGACAGCCAACATGTCCGTCGCCTCAATCGTTGCGGTATCGCCGTTGCCCGTCCCGTAACCGACCATTACCCGTATGGAATCGGCCTCGTAGGGGGAACAGCCGCGAAGAAAGTCCAGAATGGTCTGTGCCTTCGCGCTGATTACGGGTCTGCTCTCTTTCTTTCTCTGTTCCTTGTTCGGGGATTCCTGAACCGTGGCATTCCTGATACCCGGTTCCATGTTCTTTGAATTGTCCATAACTGCATTGTTCTAAAAAAGGTTGATGAATCATTTGTTTTTCTCATGTGTTACCAGATAGTGGGATGCCTCGCTGTCGATCTCGACCTGCGATTTCACCCGTACCCGTTTCAGCCATGCGTCGAGGTCTTCCTTGGCGAAGAAGCACAGCTTGCCGCCCGGCTTGTAGTAAGGGATTGCGCGGCGCATCATCATCTTGTAGAGATAGCTTGGCTTCAGTCCGAGGTAACGGGCTGCTTCCGTGGTGGTCATCAAATTACGTTCACTTTCCATATACGTTCATTTTTATTGTTACTTGTACTTTCGTAGAATCGGAATCTGCTGTTTTTTCAGACTTTTCCTTTCTTCTGTTTCCGATGCAAAGTTAAGTTTGCTCCAAGGTGGGCCAATGGGGGACGAATGGGGAAAGTGCATGAAAAGAAAATGCGCCATACCGTTGTGTATGAACGGTATAGCGTATAGCTATAATGGGAAGATACCGGGCTGAATGGGGAAACGACGGGCGGTTATGGGGTACCTTTCAGCCGTCTTGCGTTTTCAACGGCCTTGTCGATGGATTTGCGGAAATCTTGATTCTCTTTGGTGGCAGCATTGTTGCAAACATCGCTGCGGTGCTTGTCGTAGTAGGATTTGGATATGCCGCAGCGTTTCAGGAACTCTTCCGACCAGAGTTTCCCGCGCTCTCGCGGCCTGATGGTACGGGCGATGGAAAACACCATGTAACAGATGCGAAGGTTCTCTTTCGGGCGCACGATGACCTCCCGTTCGGTGGGTTTCAGGTTCAGGAAGTTCACGAAGTCGCTGCCCGACAGATACTCGAACTGGTAGTCGTTGCACACCTCGTAAATGAACAGGCACAGGGCGAGGTCAACGGTATCCATCCATGCGGTGGTCTCTTGCAGCAGGCCTGCACGGTTCATGGGTTGCCCTCCTTCACGCGTCTGATGTCGGAGATGATGCTTCCGGCGATTCCTTGCAGACGCTCCACCAGCACGTCGAGGAATACCGGTTTGAAGCACCAGACACAGAAATTCCGGTCACGCTCCTGCTGCCATTCCTTATATGATAGGTTTGCGTGTGCATGAGCTTGGTCATATTTTGCCTTTGCTACTCCGCACTCCGTGTCGAGCGACCTGTATTCTTCCGAATCCAGAGGCAGGAAATCCAACCGGTTACTCATTGCCGAATACTCGCGCCAAAGTTCTGTGGCGGCTGTTTTCGCTTCCTCGTACCGGTGTTCAAAGGGGCTTAGATATTCCTCGAAAAGGGCTTCAAAGTTCACTGTCTGCAACGGTGTCCTGTCGAGTGAAAGGTATTTGTTCGTTTCCGAAAGAAGGGAAGAAGAAAAGTCCAGAAGTTGTCCGGGGTTCTCCTTTACCAGACAGGCTGCCTCCTTGACAAGAAGGTTCGTGTCGTTGAAATCCTGATAGAACAGGGACGGCGGCAAGGCCTGTTCAAAAGACAAGACGCCTTGTCCGTAAGTTGCAAGAAGCGTGTTCACTTCGTGCAACCGTTGTGTTATTTGCCGTATCATCATAATCGTCAGGAATTGAAAAGGTCGTCCATCGTCACCTCGCTGTGGACGATGCTTCTGTTCTTGCCATTGGCCACACCATACGTCGTGATAAAGGTATGAACCAGTGTCTTGTTGGTCTTGGTAAGTTCCCTGAACAAACCGGAACGGTCACGCAACCGGCGTTCGTATTCGGGCTTGATACGGTATGTGTCCATGCAGAATTTCATCTCGCACAGGTGTATGATCCGGTCAGCCCGCTCTATTATCATGTCTATTTGTCCGCCGGGCATTCCTTCCTCCTTATTGGGCTTGACCTGCCATGTGGACAAGGATGTAGCCATGCCCCTTATTCCCAAAGCCGACTTGATCTGTTTATGATGTCTCATGCAGACAAGCTCGAAACTGCTACCCATCCAGTCGAATACATTTCCGGAATCAAGATGATTGCTCCACCATTCATCATCGTGTGAGAGGTTGTCGGCAAGGAACTTGAAATAGAACAGCGAAAAGAAATCCGTAAGCCTGTAAACGGCTCCGCGACGTTTGTTGCCGTACTGAAGCCATTTCTCTATCATATCGGACCTTTCAAGGTTTTTTATCGCCTTGGTTATGTTGCTGCTCTTCGATGATAGTGACTGGAATATGTCCTTGCTTGTCATTCCCGATTCGTGTTCGCTGAGTAGTTGTACGATTGACGTGTACAGGTCGGCATTGTCGAAAAGGGCGTTGTATAGCTCCTCGAACTCCAGTTTCAAAAGTGCGCCTTCATTGAAAAACAGCCGGTCTATATTCTGGGAAAGGCTCAACGCGGGGTCAAGAAGGCTGTAATAAAACGGAACACCGCCAAGCACCATGTATGTCTGGGTAAGCTGGTAACGATCCCATTCGATGCCTCTGGTAGCGAGATACCGCTCCGTCTCATTCAGGGTGAACGGGGACAGATGCAGGTTACACGTCACTCTGGCATGGAGGCCTCCCTTGTTGGCGACAATCTTGTCTTTCATCCATGAGGTCGCGGACCCCGTGGCGATAAGCATGATGTTCCGCTGTGACATGGCCCAGCCGTTCCAGAAGTTTTCAAGGGCCGACACGAATATGGATTTTCCCGAATCCATCCAAGGCATTTCATCTATGAACACAATCCGTTTACGGTCAGCGGGCAGGGACGACAGGTATTCTTCAAGGGCATAAAAGGCTTCATCCCAGTTGCTTAAATGGGAGAACTTTTTTCCCGAATAACTGTTGAGCACATTCAGGAAGTTGTTCAACTGTCTGCGGGTGGTCATTCCATGCGCACCGACATATTTGAAATCAAACTCCCGGTCGAAAAATTCTTCAATCAGGAATGTCTTTCCGATACGCCGCCTGCCGTAGACTATGACCAGCTCCGATCTGTCCGAGTTCAGGCATCTTTCCAGTTCCGCGTGTTCTTTGTCGCGGCCAATAAGTTTATCCATACTTTCATGTTTTGATGCAAAATTACGCATTTGGAATTGCCCAAGCAAATTTTAGAACCACTTATTTGATATTATCTATGAAATATTACGCTGTAAATTCAGATATAAGGTTTTGTGAGGTTTATGAACTGCGTCCATAAATCTGAAATTATCTATCTAAATCAAGAAGATAAGTTCAGGTTTATGTATCTGATAAACAGATATGCCGAGTTTTGACCTCTTCGGATTGAAATCTGGCCGGAAAGGTCAAAATTCGGCAATTATTCAAATAAGGCTGAAAACGGTGGTAATGGAGTACAACGCAGGATGTCAGCCAAATACGTTATCAACCAGATTCACCGCTTCAACTTTCTTGCTGTCAACGATTTTCGCGTAAATCTGCGTAGTCTTTACGTTGGCATGGCCGAGCAGTTTGCTCGTGGTATAAAGATCCGCACCGAGGGTAAGCATCATTGTGGCGAACGTGTGGCGGCTCGTGTGATAGGTGATTTTTTTATTGATTCCTGCCGTTGCCATCCATTTGGCCAGTACCTTGTTGATATTGGGTTCTGCCGGGAGTCCGGCAAAGACATGCAGCCCGTCTTCCGCACCGTTCCTTTCAGGCAGCCAACGGACGGCATGGCGGGAAAGAGGCAAGTAAATCGGTGTGGTAGTTTTTTGCATCACGGTTGACATCCGGTATTGTTCCCCGTCCTGAACAATATCTTTCCATCGTAAGGCATAAACATCGCTCAACCTCAAACCGCAGTAACAGGCGAAAAGGTAGGCACGTTTCACGTCTTCGCGGGGGCATTCCGTGTCAATCAGAACTTTTATTTCGTCAATGGTCAGGTATTCCCGTTTGGATTCCGGCACCTTGATACGTTCTGTGGCTGCAAGTGTCATTATCGGGTTCTCCGGGATAACCTCGGCACGGACGGCGGCGTTGAGTGCGGTGGAGAAATAACCCACGTAGTCCGCTGCACTCTTGGGTGAAAGCGGCTTGTCCCACCGGGTCTTGTAGGTGTGCTGAATCCAGTCGATGAAACCCAGACACCAGTCCTTGTCAATCTCTCTCATCTTCACCTTTTTCTTGTAAAGGGGAAGTAACCGGCAGACTGTTCGTAACAGTTTCAGTCCTCTCGCGCCTTTTCGTTCCTGTTCGGCAAGATAGGCTTCCATCCAGTCGTCCAGTAGCATTTTGGAACGGACGGATGTCTTTTTCAGTCCGGCCTTCGAGTGAGTCAGTTCGATGATGCGTTTTGATTTGATGGCCTCTACCGCCGCTTTTGTGGCCCGGTTCTGCTCCTTGACCATAGGATTGATTTCGGGCAACAGGTACAGTTTCAAGAACTCGTAACTGCGTTTTCCGTCAACATAGATGTCGAGATAATAGGATTCCGAACCGTCGGCGAGCTTCTTCGTGCGCACCTTTACCGGTTCCTTGAGTCTGGTCGATTTCTTTGTTGTTGCCATATATAATAATGTATTTAGAATGCGTCGTCAACCAAGGTGATTGCATCGTCCTTTTTCTTGTCTACTATTTTTGCATAAACCTGTGTGGCACGCACGGAACGGTGGCCGAGGATTTTGGAAACGGTATAGATGTCCGCTCCGAGCGTCAGCAGCAGCACCGCACATGAATGACGTGCCGTGTGGAATGTCACGTTCTTCTTTACGCCTGCCTTATCAGCCCAGTTCTTGAGACTGACACAAAGGTTGCTTGTATTGGGCAGCCCTCCAAAGACAAGGCCATCCGGTGTACAGCCATTACGTTCCGGCAACCATTTTACCGCTTGGGACGAAAGGGGGATATAAACGGGATTGGTGGTCTTTGTCATTACTACCGACACGAGCCATTGCCCGCCTGATATGGAAATGTCACGCCAACGCAATTTCCGTATGTCACTGATACGAAGTCCGCAAAAACAGGAAAACAGGTATGCCTGCCGTACCTGCTCGTTAAAAAATGGCGTGGCTATCATTTTCTTTATCTCCTCGATGGTCAGAAAATCCCGTTTGCTTTCGGGAACTTTGATTTTCTCGGTCATCTCCAGTTTGTACCAAGGATTTGATTCAATCAGTCTCTCACGTACAGCCTCGTTCAAAGCGGTACGCAAAGTGGTATAATAGGAATGAGCCGTCTTGGGAGTAATCTGTTTTCCCCATGCGGTCTTGCAGGAAGAACGAAGCCAGTCGATATAATCAATGTAAAACTGTCTGTCCACATCACAGAGCCTGACATCTGCACGGAATTTCAGCAAGTTTTTACGGGCGTTGTCGATTCCGTTCAGGTCGCGTGCTTCCCGGTGTTCGTGGTTCTTGCGGACAATGGTCATCCAGTCGGACAGCAGCATATCGGAAGATTTGCTTTCCGGTACTGTTCCCACCTTCGCATTGAGCAGGGCTTCTGTCCGTTCTCGCTGAATATCTTCCGCCTTGCGGAGTGTCTGCGCATTTTGCCGCCTTGCTTTGGCAGATGTTTCCGGCATGAGGTAGAGTTGCAGAAACTCGTACTCATGCCCGCCGTCTACACTACGGTCAAGAAACAGGGATAAACGTCCGTCCGCCAGTTTACGGTGACGTAACTTGAACGGAGATTTCTCTATTAATGATTTCTTTTTTCTTCCCATTGTATATCAATGATTTATATCCATATACAAAGGTAACAAATAATCCGGATATAAGTATCGTTTTAGGTAACAAAAATGTCGAATAATAGAGATTTTTAAGGAATACAACAGAAATCATCATTAGTTAATAATACATTGATAATCAGTATTTATATAGATTTTATCTGTTTTTATTTTCCCTTCGTTTCAATACATTGGCTAATGGGCGACGATTTACTGCCAGCAAATCCTGCTCGGAATGCTCACGATTTTTGGACCGATACAATGGGCTTTCAGCCTATTGCCCAAATGGGAAGGAGCTTGGGCCAAATGGCTGACAAGGTATCTGACGGTACATTTTTATGGTGCGATGCTCTACTTCGGAAGTTCCTGTTAGCTTATATCTTATTGACTATCAATTATATATGTTTTACAAAATCGCTCGCGTAACAAACGTACAACAAAAATTCGAAAAACTATTTCCCCTGTATTTAACACTATTGTAATCGAATGTTAAGAATCAGACTTGCAAGTATGAATGTTAAATCTTCATTTTCCGTCAGATGTTTTTAGGTTGGCATTTGGACTGTCACATTAGCCACTGCAACCGACAGAAAAATGCTTGTACACTCCGATATTCAAGGTCGTGGCAAAGTTAGCAAATTTATACTGTTATAAAAACCTGTATGCAAGGTTAAAAGTAAATGTTGCCAATGGAATTTTGCCTCTGTATAACTTGTACACTCGGTGTGGAAAAGCGACATTTTTTGAATTGGCATTTTAGCTGGATATTTGTCGTATAAATCACTGTTGCACAATTAGTTAAACTCAAATTGAGGTATTGTTTTCATATCCTTTTCGCTTTAACTTTGCACTTGCCAACCTAAAGAAACACAAGCGGATGGCAACGGCTAAGAATAACAATTAAACAGATAAAGACTATGTGTAAAACAGAACAGAACCCAAACGAAACCGCCTTGCTCCGAAAGATGGTGGACGGGCTTAAACAGGAGGTTGAAAAGGTTAAGAGCGTAGTGTATGCCTCAAAGGAAGTGCTGAACTTGGAAGAAGCAGCAATGTTCCTCGGCATATCCAAAAGCTCGCTCTACAAGATGACCCATAACCAAGTCATCCCTTATTTCAAGCCGAACAACAAGATGGTGTATTTTGAGAAATCAGAGCTTCTGAAATGGTTGCGGCAGAACCCGGTCGCATCACAAACACAGGTTTCGGAGGAAGCACAGGCAATCATGCGCAAGCTCGCCCATGCGGATTGATTTTCCCTACATTCAATAATTCATTGATATGACAGACAACGAACCATTGCATTTGTCTTTTGACAATCTGCCCCGTGCCGTGGCAGAACTCCATTCCAAAATCGACACGCTTACCGAAATGGTGGAGAAACTGATGTCGGCAAACGTCACACAGCCTTTGCCGGAGATAATGACTGTGGAGGACGTATCGGCGATGCTGTGCAAATCCGTTTCCACCATCTATGCCATGACTTCCGAGCGTCGCATACCTTACCGCAAGCAGGGCAACAAGCTCTACTTCATGCGCACGGAGATTAAATCATGGCTCAATGATTCCGTAGTGCCAAAGGATGCTCCCAAACGAAAAAGCGGACATGAGGCCAAAGATTGCTGTAGTTCTCCTGACGAACCGGCTCCCGAAAACGAAGTTGTACAATCCGACGCTGTAAGTGAAACAGAGGACTTACAGGCAAGCACATCCATATCTGGCAATGGCATCGAATCGGAACAACAAAATCCACCTTACATCATCGAACAAAGGACGCATTCAAGGAGCGGTGCGGAGATTTTCGCCGTGCGTTTCTCCAATGAATATGAAACTGCCGGAGAACGGAAATTCAACCCAAAAGCACGGGAACTCAATGGTTACTGGAGTGATTACGGAAATGGTGGTTATGTGTTCAACACACCAGCAGATGCAGAGGATTTTGCCAATGCGATAACAGGGGAAAAGGGAACAGAACAACTCCCAACCGATGATGCAAGGGAACAATGTCATGACCACAATTCATCATGGTAGCCAATGCAAACGGACATATTTCAGACGGCAATACCTCTTATACAGATGTGGAAAACAAGACGAGGAATGAAGTATTTATAGGGGCGTTTTTTAGGGCTGGCAAGTTAATGTTTTCGTCCACGAAAACCACGCCACCAACGGCGACCCGACCATGCGGATAACGGCAAGACCGGATTGCAGCCCTAAAAACGCTGACCCATTTGTAACAGACAATAACAAGCGGATGACAGAACAAGACACCAATCATAAAGGAGGCCGCCCCAAGGCCGTAAAGGGCAAGGCGCGGACAAAGACAATATCCACACGGCTCACGCTGGCCGAGTGGAAAACTGTCATGAAACGGATTGCCGATGCAGGCAAGAAGCCGTCGCACTTCCTGCGCGAACTGTTGCTTCAGGGCAAGGTCGTAGCAGCACGGACACAGGAGGACAGGCAGCAGATAAGGATGCTGGAGGGAGGGTGCAATAACCTGAACCAGTTGGCGAAGATGGCACATCAACATGGCTTTCCGAGAACCAAAGAAAAAATCACCGCCCTGTTGGACGAGTTCAACAAAATCATCGAGAGGATATGATGGGCGACTTGAAGAAACGGGCGAGCTTCGCCAAGCTGGTGAACTACGTGAACAACCCGAAAAAGGCAAGGCTCATAGACAGCAAGGACGTGCGTCTTGATGATAATGCAACCATAGCAGCGAGTATGCAGGGGCAAGCGGATGACAAGCCGGGGCGCAAGCTGAAAAATCCTGTGTACCACATCTCGCTGGACTTCGCCCACGAAGATACGCCCAAGCTGACGGACGGTCTGATGGCTGAAATCGCCAGAGAGTATATGAAGCGCATGGGCATTGTGAACACCCAGTATATTGTATGCCGCCACACCGACAAGGAACACCAGCATCTGCACATCGTGGCCAACAGGGTTGACAACGACGGGAACACCATAAGCGACCGGAACGATGCCATACGCAACGTGGCGGTATGCAAGGCTCTCACGAGGGAATACGGACTGCACTTTTCCAAAGGCAAGGTGAATGTGAAGCGTGACCGTCTGCGCGGCAAGGACAAGGTGAAGTATCAAATCCATGATGCCGTAAAAGCGACCTTGCCCCATTGTAACAGTTGGTCTGAATTGTGCGACAGGCTGGCCAAGCAAGGCATCGGGGTGAACTTCAAGCTCGACAGGCGTAACGGCAATATTGTCGGCGTGTCATTTACCAAAGACGGGGTTTCGTTCAACGGCTCACGGATAGACCGCAGCATGGGCTTTTACAGGCTGGACAAACTATTGGGAGGCCGCATCGCCGAGGGCTTGGGATGGAGGAACAATCTGTACCACACCCGGCCAACGGCTGAAAGCGGAATAAGCCAAACGGAAACCATATATAAACCGGACAAATCATTTGAACTGACGGATAAAGCCTATTCTACCGATGGCCATGCGGAAACATCCGACAGTGGAACTTTCGCTGATGCCGATGCGAATACAGGCATAGTCCAAGTAGGTATCAACGCACTTATCGAGTTGTGCGTCCAACCTCACCAAGCCAAGGTTTCATCCGGTGGAGGCGGTGGAGGAAACGATAGCGACTGGGGCGAGAACGACAAGGAAAAGAACAAGTATAAACCCAAAAAGATGAAAAGATGAAGGACAACTTACAGAATATATCCGACCTTATCGGGGCATTGGCAGAGGACATCGAGGAAATCAAGAAGATACTGGCCGCAAAGGACGTTTCGGACAAGGACGAGGCGGTGAAAAGTCTTGCGGTGAAGCTGGAGCCAGTCATACGTTTCTTTGGCAGCAGCACGCCGGAGAATATCAACGGCATTTTCATGAGCAAGGAAACCATCGAGGCATACAAGAAGTCATTGGGCGAGGAAATGATTGTGAGCTTGCAGGCATACACCGATGCTAACGACAAAGATATGCGCAAACGCGGCATCCCCACAACCAAGGATTTGCTCTACAAGATACTGGAAGTGCTTACTGACCATGTGGAGAAAGACAAACGGATTTTGGAAAAGGCACACCCAAAGCAAGGCTTCACACGGAAACTTTGGCTGGCAATCCGCCCGGAAAGAGCGATAAATGGTATCAGGCGGTTATGGGGCAAAGTACCCGATGGCTGGTACAAGAACCCTTACGCATGGGCTGGCATTGTTTGTACGCTTGTGTTCTTTGCCTTGTTTGCCGTCAGTTGGGTGCGATGGCATGAATACCGGGAGGAAAACAAACGGTTGAAAACGGTTGCCGACAAGTACCAAGTGACCACTTTCATGCTCAAAGAGCTTTACCCGGAATTAGGCGTAACCGTCGGGGCATACGAGAAGCTGGTGGAAACGGTCGGTAAGGATTCCACATTGACCGTATTCAACAGGCAACTTGAAAAAGTGAGAAATGAAAACGAATCCAAACAATAAAATAAAGTGAATGGCATCCATCAAGGTAAAATATCGTCCTTCCTCCACAAACGGCAAGGAGGGCAGCATCTACTATCAGGTAATCCACAAGCGAACAGTCCGCCAAATCGGAACGGACTTCCGAGTGTTTGATATGGAATGGAACAAGGAAACATCGTCCGTCCGAATCATGCCTGAAACCAGCGAGAACAGAAAACGGTATCTCCACAGCGTTGCTGAACACATCGGTTGGGATATCCGGCGGTTGCTGGCCATCATCGCACAATGCGACAGGCAAGGCGGGAAATACACCGCAGATAATATCATAGAGAAGTTTAACGGACAGATGAATGGGCAATCGCTGTTCAGTTTCATGCAGGGAGTTATCGGGCAGTTGAAACAGCTTGGCAAAGTACGCACGTCGGAAACCTACACCGCAGCCTTAGCCAGTTTTATGAAGTTCCGCGATGGGCAGGACATTCTTCTGTGCGAGATAGACAGCGACACCATGATGCTCTATGAGGCATGGCTCAAAAGCAAAGGAATCTGCCCCAACAGCACCTCCTTTAATATGCGCATACTCCGTGCTGTCTATAACCGTGCCGTGGAAAAGGAACTGACGGAGCAGAAATATCCGTTCAAGCACGTTTACACGGGTATCAGCAAGACCGTGAAGCGTGCCCTCCCGTTGAAAGCGATAAAGCGTATCAAGGAACTTGACCTGACCTTGAAACCTCATTTGGACTATGCACGGGATATGTTCCTCTTTTCATTCTATACCCGTGGCATGTCGTTCATCGACATGGCTTATTTGAAGAAATCAGACTTGAAGAACGGCGTCATCATATACCGCAGAAGAAAGACGGGGCAGCAACTGACCATCAAATGGGAGAAGTGCATGAAGGACATCATCGCCAAATACGACGGTTGTTCCACCACCCAATA
The DNA here is from genome assembly GCF_023656845.1 of Parabacteroides sp. Y3-G-102. Taxonomy (NCBI): domain Bacteria; kingdom Pseudomonadati; phylum Bacteroidota; class Bacteroidia; order Bacteroidales; family Tannerellaceae; genus Parabacteroides; species Parabacteroides sp. Y3-G-102. The sequence goes on from NZ_JAMOKU010000002.1 coordinate 85,695, forward strand.
CCTGCTGCCGATAATCACCAATCCATGCACAAACGAGCGGACGCAGTACCGCAATGCCATCAGCCGTATTAACGTGGCGTTGAAAGAAATCGCCCATTTAGCCGGATTGAATATGCCACTGACCATGCACTGCGCGCGGCATTGCTGGGCAAGCATCGCCAAGAGCAAAAACATACCGCTTTCGGTCATCAGCGAGGGAATGGGGCACGATTCGGAGGAAACCACGCGCATCTACCTTGCATCGCTTGATACAAACGTGGTGGACAAGGCTAACAGCCTAATCTTAAAAGACTTGTAACCGCAAAATTTCGATGGAATCTGTTAAGCAAAAAACGGAATCTCTTGATAAGAGTTACAGTTGATATTGCAAAGATACGCATAATATTGCAAAATCCGCACTTTTGCCTCATTTATAATGGGATATAATGGGCATTTGGTACGAATTTGTTTAGTAAAACCGATTTTGGAAGCCTGTTAACTTATTGACTCACAGCATTTGTGTTCCTCGAATATATCTCTTATCAAGAGATGGATTTCAAGGAGATACTGCATATATTCCGTACCGAATCATTCACCGAAAGGGAAAAGGGTACAAAGTTCGAGCGTCTGATGCGCTCATGGCTGTTGACAGACCCACGCTACAACGAGCTTGAAAAGGTGTGGCTGTGGGAGGACTTTCCGGGGCGCAAAGACTTCGGAGGTACGGACACGGGCATCGACCTCGTGGCCAAAACCGAAATGGGCGACTATTGGGCTATCCAGTGCAAATGCTATGCGGAAGATGCCGTGATAGACAAACCTGCCGTAGATTCGTTCCTCGCCACCTCCAGCCGCACGTTCACCAACGAAGTCACTTACCAGACCACCCGGTTTGCCAAACGGATATGGATTTCCACCACCAACCATTGGGGAAGCAACGCCGAGGAAGCCATCCGCCACCAAGACCCGCCTTTTTCACGGGTCGGGCTGATTGACTTGAACTCATCCTGCGTGGACTGGCAAAAGCTGATGGACGGACTTACGGGAACTTCCGCACTCGTGGAGGGCAAGAAACCACGCAAGCACCAGTTGGATGCCATATCCAAGGCATACACGCACTACATCACAGACGGCAACGACCGTGGCAAGCTCATCATGGCCTGCGGAACAGGCAAGACCTACACCTCGCTGCTCATCACCGAACAGTTGTTAGGCAACAAAGGACTGGTTTTGTTCATGGTTCCGTCCATCGCCTTGCTGGGGCAGTCGCTCAACGCATGGTCGGCAGATGCTAAGAAACCCATCAAGGCCGTCTGCATCTGTTCGGATTCCAAGGCTTCGCGGAAGATACAGAACAAATACGACGATATGGATGACAGTGTGGTTGACCTTGCCGTGCCAGCGTCCACCAGTCCGCAGTCCATCGCTTCGCAGCTGAAGAAATACCGCAGCCATGACGGGTTGGTAGTCGTGTTTTCCACTTACCAGTCCATTGATGCCGTTTCAGCGGCACAACAGGAGATACTTTCCGAAACAGACGGCGGGTATGGCGTGTTCGACTTCATCATCTGTGACGAAGCCCACCGCACCACGGGCGTGAAACTCTCGGACAGGGATGAGAGCAACTTCACCAAGATACACTCCAACGACAACGTGCAAGGCCGGAAACGCCTCTACATGACCGCCACGCCACGGCTGTACGGTGAATCCGCCAAAATCAAGGCATCGGAAAAGGACTGCATCCTCTGTTCGATGGACGATGAAACCCTTTATGGGAAAGAGTTCTACCGCGTGAACTTCTCATACGCCGTGCAGAACGGTTTGCTGACCGATTACAAGGTGCTTGTCCTTACCGTAGGCGAAGATGATGTTCCGGCGAATATCAAACGTGACATCACCGACACGACCACCGAGCTGAATTTTGACGACACGTCCAAGCTCATCGGGGTAATCAACGGACTGTCGAAGATGATACGGGGCGACGACCACCGCACCTGGAATACCGACCCCCACATGATGCGCCGTGCCGTGGCGTTCTGTTCGTCCATTGACAGGAGCGCAAGCAGGACGGGCATCGCATCCAAATACGTGGCTTCCGTGCTGCCGCAAATATCGGAAAAGTACGACGAGAATCTGGATGCGGAAAGCCTTTCTCATACCGTTTCGATAACCACAAGGCACATTGACGGCTCAATGAACTCGCAGGAGCGCAACGGAATCATGCAGTGGCTGGCGGACGAGCCTGACAATGACAGGGAGTGCCGCGTGGTGACCAACGTGCGCTGCCTGTCCGAGGGCGTGGACGTGCCGTCGCTCGATGCCGTACTGTTCCTTTCCGCCCGTAACTCGCAGGTGGACGTGGTACAGTCGGTGGGGCGCGTGATGCGCACTTTCCATAAGGGGCAACCCGACGAGAAGAAGTACGGGTACATCATCATACCGATTGTCGTGCCGTCCGACGTTTCGGCGGAGGAAGCGCTCAACAACAGCAAGACCTTCGATGTGGTCTGGCAAATCCTAAACGCGCTGCGTTCCCACGATGACCGCTTTCAGGCGACCGTCGAAAAGATTGCGCTAAACAGGCAGAAACCCAACAAGCAGACCTATACGCCGTCCGTAACCATCGGCAGGCCGGGACTAGGCTTTCAGGAGGGAGAGGAAGAAGCGCGGCAGATGGAGAACGCGGAAATCGCCCGGCAGCTGGAGCTTCGCTTCGGCGAGTTGCAGGACGGCATGTATGCCAAGCTCGTGGAGAAGTGCGGCGACCGCCTCTATTGGGAGAACTGGGCAAAGGAAATCGGGCTTATCGCGCACAAGTTCATCGAGCGCATATCCAAACTTATCCAGTCAGGCGTGCATAAAAAGGCGTTCAATGATTACCTGAAGAGCCTGCAACGTGACCTGAACCCGTCCGTGGATGCTACCCAAGCCATTGAGATGCTGGCGCAGCACATGATTACCCGTCCTGTGTTTGATGCGCTATTCGCCGATTACAAGTTCGTAAACAACAATTCCGTGAGCCGTTCCATGCAGCGGATGATTGACCTGTTGAAAGAACAGGCTTTCGACAAGGACACCGAGGTGCTGGACAAGTTCTACCAGTCGGTGCGCATGAACATAGGCGGCATAGACAACTTGGAGGGCAAGCAGACCATCATCAAGAACTTGTACGAAAAGTTTTTCAAGAGCGCGTTTCCGCTCACCGTGGAGAAGCTGGGTATCGTCTATACGCCCGTGGAGTGCGTGGACTTCATCATCCATTCCGTAAACGACATCCTTAAGGCGGAGTTCAACACCTCGCTGACCGAACAGAATGTGCATATCCTTGACCCGTTTGTGGGAACAGGCACGTTCATCACACGATTGTTGCAGTCCGGCCTTATCCGACCGGAGGACATGGAGCGCAAGTACCTGAATGAAATCCATTGCAATGAAATTGTGCTGCTGGCCTATTATATCGCCGACGTGAATATTGAATCGGTATTCCATGACATTACCCGTCGGAAAACCTACTTGCCGTATAGCGGCATCTGCCTGACGGACACTTTCCAACTGGCGGAGAAGAAGCACAACGAGCTGTTCACGGAGTTTTTCCAGGACAATTCCAAGCGGGTGAAAAAGCAGATAGCCACGCACGTGAGGGTGATTGTGGGGAATCCGCCGTATTCTGTAGGACAGAAAAGCGAAAACGATAATGCAAAAAATTTAACTTATCCAATTTTAGAAAAACGTATATCGGAAACATATACTTCTCAAAGTTCTGCCAACTTAACCAAATCTCTATACGATAGCTACATTAAGGCTTTCCGCTGGGCTTCTGACCGTATTCCCAAAGATGAAGGTGGAATTGTCGCATTTATAAGTAATGGTGCATGGATTGATGGTAATGCTCAAGATGGTATGCGCAGATGCTTGGAGGAAGAATTTACATCCATTTATGTGCTGAATCTCCGTGGAAATCAACGAACATCAGGAGAATTGTCACGCAAAGAAGGAGGAAAAATCTTTGGTAGTGGTTCGCGCACGCCAATAGCCATCACTTTCCTTGTCAAGAATCCGGCAAAGAAAGGACAGAAAGCGGTTATTCATTACCACGACATAGGCGATTACCTTACCCGTGAGCAAAAGCTCAAAATGGTAAAGGATTTCCGTTCTATTTCTTCACGGAAGTTAGATTGGCAGACTATCAAACCAAACGAAAAAGCGGATTGGATAAATCAACGAGACGGCGTTTTCGATAGCTTGATACCACTGGCTCCTGAAAAGAAGTTTTCATTGAATACACAAAGTGTTTTTAACACTTATTCTGTTGGAATTTCAACGGGTAGAGACGTATGGGTTTCAGGCTTCTCCTTAACTGCAATTTCCAACAATATGAAATCCATGATAACATACTACAATCAACAAATCGGTATAGATGATATTTCTACAGATGAAAAGGAAATAAGTTGGACGGTAAACTTAAAAAAAGACCAAGCAAAAGGAGCTAAGCACAACTTCGAAAAGTCAGCTTTTGTCGTATCAAGTTATAGACCGTTTAATAGAATATGGCTATATTATCATCGACCATTCATTGAACGACCAGGCATTTTCAATTCATTTTACTTGATGACGGACGAAAATCCAACAATATGTTTTAGCGCAGCTAAAACACCGACTGTTCTTATAACAAACGAACACCCCAATTACCACTATATTGGAGATACACAATGCTTCCCATTGTATTGGTATGAAGAAAACAAAAATCCACAGGCTTCACTTTTTGATGATGCGGAAACAAACCGTTATATCCGCCGTGACGGAATCACCGACTGGATATTGAAAGAAGTCCGCAACCGTTTCGGAGGCTCACGAGCCATCACCAAAGAACACATCTTCTACTATGTGTATGGACTGCTCCATTCCAAGCAATACCGTGAGCGTTTCGCCGACGACCTGAAAAAGTCATTGCCACGCATCCCCATTGTAGATAATGTTCAGGATTTCATGGCCTTTTATAAAGCCGGAAAAGAACTTGCCGACCTGCACCTAAACTACGAGCAAGGCATCAATGAGCAGATAACAGGCCAAGACGTTGATTATCAATTTTTCGCAGAACAGCCAATGTTGGCACACCGGTTCTTTGGCGTAAAAGTTATTGGCGACATCGACATCTGGCAAAACGAATGGACGGATGAAACCTATCAATACTTCTCCGTGGATAAGATGAAGTTCGCCAAAGTACGCGATGAGAACGGAAAACTCGTTGCAGACAAGACACACATCATTTACAACGGTCATATCACCATCGAGGACATTCCACTCAAAGCCTACGAGTACATCGTCAATGGCAAGTCCGCTATTGACTGGATAATGGAACGCTATGCCGTCACCATCGACAAAGCATCCCAAATCAAGAACGATCCCAACGATTGGTCAAGAGAACACGAGCAACCTCGTTACATCCTCGATCTACTTTTGTCTGTCATCATCCTCTCTTGCCAGACGGTGGATATACTAAACTCACTGTCTAAGATTAAAATCGAAAAATAACATATTCACTCTAATTTTGTATTAAAACTATTCGTATTTGAATTTATGAATATAGCTTACCCAAATAATGTTGTCACCAAATTATATAATGACAGTCTTGAACTTATAGTTCCAATTGGAGAAAAATTAGATGCTCTAATTGTTAACAATCCTCATGAGGATTATATCGTTATTAGCTATGATTTATTAAAACGAATAAAAGGAAATCTTGAAATTTTGCGAGCAATTCCTGTCGATGAAAATTCTGTTGTTGCTGTTCGTCTTATAACTCGTTCTATTTTTGCCGACTTAATTGAGGGAATCTTTTTATTGACAAGAGAGTCAAATGATGAACAAACTAAAGCACTTAATATTCTTGATTATCAGTATGTGAAATCTATGAGGGATTTTTTGAAAAGTAGAAATGAATTATATAATTTTGACAGAATCAGCAAAGGAGAGAAAGAAATACACGAAAACGAATATCTTGCAGAATTTGATGAGAAATACAAAGAGTTTCGTAAAACGGGAAATATTACAATAAGTTGCATGGCGCAAGAAATTGGAAAACTTAATCATATTGAATTAAGCGTACTTAAATATTTATATACAGAATATCGCATATTATCGCAAAGCGAACATTATTGTAGGGAAAATAGAAAGTTTTCTTATTGCTTTGAAAATGATATGTTTATTTCACAACATGCAAAGGTTATAAATCATACTATAAAAATATTCATACAAATTATTCTCGTATGGATTGAACACAAAGAATTCGGAATGTCTTATTTTGAAAAGAACTGGAATAATTGACAGAAGAATCCGTAAATATATCTAATAAAGCCGCAGGATACAGTTTTCGGTTTTAGACAATACAAATCCATTAACACCTATCGCACTATTTGGAAAAATAGTTTGAAATCCGGCTGATGGCTTCAACCTTTGTTTCCATTACTACATCGGCATAAACCTGCGTTGAGTTAATGCTTGTGTGTCCGAGCAATTTGCCCACCGTATAAATATCGCCGCCCGCAGCCAATGCCAATACTGCAAATGTATGGCGGCTTGTGTGATAGCTGATTTTCTTCTCTATCCCAGCAGCAGCGGCAATCTTTTTCAGGCATTTGTTGCAGGAACTCAAACAGGTCATGTCAAATACCGTTTGGCTCGGCTTGCATCCGTTTCTGTCCGGCAGCAAGCTCATCGCTGATTGGTTCAGAGGTATTATCACCTGTTTGCCTGTCTTTTGCATGGCCTTTACCGACACTATCCAGCCGTTATCTCCCCGTCTGATGTCACGCCATGTCAATGCGCTTACATCGCTGTACCGCAACCCCGTGAAGCAGCAAAACAGGAAAGCCCGTTTGGTCGTTTCATTGACGGTGGGAGCTTCAGCAAACGCCATCAGTTCCTCTTTGGTCAGATATTCTTTTTCGGCTTGTTTCTTTCCGATTCGGTCTTTCCGTTCCAACGAATAGAACGGGTTTCTATCCAATACCCCTTCTTTTACTGCCGCATTGAGCATACGCACCAACGTGGACTGATAGAGATGCAGCGTATGGGGCGACATTTCCTTTGGATTGCCGGGCGATTTGGTATTGCGGTAGGTATGCTCTATGAAATCAATAAAGCCGAGAACAAAGCCCTTGTCTATTTTCGACATCAGCAACCGTGGCCTGTGCAGGTGCTGCAAATACGCCTTTATCACATTTACGGTTGAACGGTAATTACGGTAGGTGGATGCGGCATAAGCCGGATTGCGTCTAATCCCCTCTATGTGGACGGTAAGCCAATCGGCAAACACACGCTTGGGGAGTTCCGATTGTTTGTCGTCGTTTGTTTCCGTTTCCTCCTCTATGCCGAGCATACGTTTGGACTTTATGGCGTTGGCCTTTGCCATAGCAGCCTCATTTAACCTTTTCGCGTCCGGCTCATCATCCGGTATGAGGAACAGATTAAGATATTCATTCCATCGCTTCCCCTTGTCGTAGAAGTCAAGGTATATCGAGCGGCTTCCCGTCCGAAGCGTCCGTGTGCGTATCGTTATTTTCATCTTTTTCCCTCTGTTTGCTGTTATCTTGAAAAGAAGTTATCTACAAGTCCGACCGTTTCTATCTTCTTCTGGTCAACTATCTTGGCGTAAATGGATGTTGTGTTCACATTGGCATGGCCGAGCAGCTTGGATGTCGTGTAGATGTCCGCACCGAGCGTAAGCATCATCGTAGCGAATGAATGGCGGCTGCAATGGTAGGTTATGTGCTTGGTTATCTTTGCGTTCTGCATCCACTTCATCAAGTTCCGTTCGATATTGGAAGCTCCTGCCGGGAGCGTGAAAATAGGCTCGTCGGCATCATCCTTTAGGTAAAGGCAATCCAAAGCCTCCTTTGACAGAGGCACGTTCAACAACTTCTGCGTCTTTTGCATCCTTACCCTTATATATAAGGTATGCCCGTCCGGTGCCTTGATAATCTTACCCCATGTCAAGGAGCGCACATCGCTCAACCGAAGCCCGGTGAAACAGGAAAACAGAAATGCCCTTTTCACATCCTCACGGGGGCATGGAGCGGCCATCGCCGCTTTCAATTCTTCCAATGTCAGGTATTCCCTGATGCTTTCCGAAGGCTGGTATTTCTCTTTCGAGGCCAAAGATTTCAAAGGATTGGAAGCCAATATGCCCTCACGGACAGCCTTGTTCAAAGCCCCGTTCAACACAGCCTGATGGTGATGTGCCGCCCCGTTGCTGATGGTACTGCCATCCTTGCGCACGCTGTTTTTCGCATAGCGCAGAAACGCTATGAAGCCACGGCAAAAGTCCGCATCCACATTGGCCAGTACAATATCGGGCTGGCACGTTTCGTTTAGATAGGTTTCGACTTTGAGCCGCAAATCCCGTCTGCCTTTCAAAGTGGATGCAGAGAAACCGAATTTCTCCTGTTCGTACTCTTTCAGGAAATCAATGAGGGTAATGCACGACCGTTTGACCTTGTACCACTGGCGCACACCGTGGTTCTGCAAGGCTAAAATCCGCTCAGCCTTGATTTTCCCTGCCACTTGCATGGCATGGGCGTTCTGTTGCTTGTCAATCGGTGTCTGTTCCGGTACAAGGTACAATCCGAGGGATTCAACCTTGCGTACTCCTTTCACATAAACATCGAGATACAGGCTCATGTTTCCATTGGCCAACTTGCGCTTTCGGATGCGCACAGGCTCTTTTACCTTTTGCACTTTCTTCGGTCGTGCCATGTTCTTTTCCCTTTCTTTTATTTGGTTTCAACAAGAGGATTTTCTCTTGTCTTACGAGGGCAAAATTAACAATTAAATCTGTCACGTGCAACAAATATGCAACAAAATATCGTTAAAACTATGGCATTTTATGCTATTCCGGCCAAAATAGGAAAACAACATAAATACTTAATATAAAGTATTTTACATTGTTTTTCTTTCCTATTTTAATCCTTTATTTTCACTATTAGAACCCTATACTTCGTCGGATTTTATGTCCTGCTTCTGTTCGATATTGTTCTTTGCATACAGGTGGAAAACCTGACGGCAATCACGGTAAGTGAGCAGACAATGGCTGCTTACCTGCAAAACTCCTTTTTCTCGGCAGGCTACCTTATGGCAGCAAGTATCGTGGCATTGAAATGCCTGAACCTTGTTCCGGACTTGGCCGCTTGGATGATACCAGAGGGCGATACCGCATTCTCAACCCGAAACTTCGGCGAAGGTGTGGCTCAACAGGCTAAGATGACAGCGACCGGTGCAATCGGCACCATGATGCGATAATCGTAAACTCATAATCAAGAATATACAATGGTAATCAGAAATTTAGAAAACAAAATCAAGTTAGTGGGAATCATCTGCTCGTTCTTCCTTGTCGGCTGTATCATCATCAGCGTGAGCAGCATTTGGACGGCACGGACAATGGTGACAGATGCGCAGAAGAAAGTCTATGTGCTGGACGGCAACGTGCCGATATTGGTCAACCGTACCACGATGGACGAAACCCTTGATGTGGAAGCCAAGAGCCATGTGGAAATGTTCCACCACTATCTTTATATATATTTTTCATAAGAATTAATAGCAAGCAAAAAGAATATATAAACACTATATATCAGTGATTTATATAAGTTACGCAAAAGGATAATGGATTCCTATTTTCGCTAAATAGGGTTAATTTTGTTACTTTATTTGCTGCTATTTTGTTACTTTGAAATTATATTTGTAATTTTGCAGTTGAAAAATGACCATATAGTAACAAATAGAACTTCACATGAGTACTGCAAAATCTCATATAACGCTTAAATACAAGGAGATGAAAAACGGAAAGAAGTCCATCTACCTTGACTATTACAAGGATGGAAAGCGCATACGCGAAACCATCCGTCTCTATTTGTTACCCGAAACTTCCAAGAAAAACATTAGTGCGAACAAGAAGACAATGAAAGAGGCCGAAGCCATCCGTGCCGCAAAAGAAAATGAATTGTCAACCGCTTGTTTCGGCATAGGAACCAAAGAACCGTCAGGTATGAGCATAGGCGAAGCCATTGACGAATACGAAAAAATTGTTTTCTCGAAAGGTGACGCTTCTACCGCCACAAACATAAGAGGCATAAAGAGGGTCGTGGCTGCTTATCGTGGGTTAGACACGAAGGTGGTTGACATTAACGAAGACTATTGCGACGGACTGGTTGACTTCCTGCACAAGGACTATGCCGGACAGTTCGGGAAAATCAGCATGACAACGGCAAGGGCGTACATTTATCTTTTCAGCAGCACACTCAACAACGCAGTCACCAATGGGATTATCGGTGTAAATCCTCTCCGTTTCGTGAACATTCACGGACGCATCACAAGGGAACGTCCGCTGAAAAAGTTCCTGACCGTGGATGAAATAAAGGTTTTGATGAATACCCCATGCCCTGTTATGTCAAGGCCGCAAGTCAAACAGGCTTTCATGTTGAGCGTCTTCACATACCTGTCCTTTGCCGATGTCCTCTCACTCAAATGGAAAGACATAAAGACGAGCGAAGGCAAAACAACCATTGAAGTATATTCAAGAAAATCATCCATACCGTTGACCGACATATCAATGCGATGGCTACCCGAAACGACAAGCCGTCGTGGGCTGGTATTCAGGGGATTGCCGAAGAGTACGGAAATATTGAACATCCTACATCTTTGGGGCGAGAAAGCCGGGCTGAAACAACCGCTGAATTTCAGACTTGCGCAAAACACCTTTATATATCTATTGCTCACCACCGGCACCGATATTGGAACCGTCTGTTGTATGCTTGGGTTGACGCCCAAGACAATGAGGGGGTATATGAAGATGATTACAGCCAACCAGCAAAAGGAAAACGAAACTGCACCAGTTATACCTGTCGAATAATAAACAAAATAAATAAAACACCATGCCCAGACCAAAGAAAGTAATCAAGGCGAAAGAGCCTGTCCGCATCCGCTTCAAGGAATTACAGAACGGTAACAAGTCAATCTATCTTGATATTTACCGTAATGGGAAGCGGACGTATGAGTTCCTGAAACTCTACCTTGTCCCGGAACTTGATCCTGCCAGCCGTGCCATGAACCAGCACAACATGACATTGGCGAACAAGATTAAGGCAGACCGCATCATAGAACTGACCAATAATGAAAAAGGCGTTTCCAACATCATGTTGCGTGGACGTATCAAGTTGTCTGAACTGCTTGACCTTTATGCAAGGTGGCTGGAGGACAATGGCAAGCATACCACAATACGCAGTGTAAACTGCATCCGAAAAGCGACATCCCAATTCCGTGGTGACGTTCCCCTCAGGATGATAGACAAGGACTATTGCATGGCGTTCATGAATTTCCTTCGGAACGATTACAAGGCGAGGACGAACCGACCCATTACCATGACTACCGCTGCCGGATATGTCACCGTGCTCAGTGCCATGCTGAACTGGGCTGTACGGAATGACTATCTGTCCGAGAATCCTTTCACGCACATAGCCGCAGCCGACCGTATCCACCGCCCTGAAAGCAAGCGTGAGTTCCTGCAGATAGATGAATTGAAGAAACTGATTGCGACGGAGTGTCCCACCCGTCCAGCCGTCAAGCAGGCTTTCCTATTCTCCTGCTACTGCGCCCTGCGTATCAGCGATGTTGTCAGCCTGACATGGGGCGACATCCATAAGGACGGCGACCAATGGAGGGTGTTCACAGTAATGGAAAAGACAAAAGGCCCTATATATCTGCCGTTATCCCAACAGGCGATGAAGTGGCTGCCGGAGCGTGGCGATGCAAAGGATGAAGACAAGGTTTTCGACCTTCCCTCAGAGAGCCGTATCTGCATAATCCTCGACAAATGGGCGAAAGCGGCAGGCATAACCAAGCATGTGACCTATCACGTGAGCCGCCACAGTTTCGCAACGATGATGCTGACCCTTGACGTTGACATTTATACCACGAGCAAGCTGCTCGGACACAAGAACATTGCCACCACGCAGATATACGCGAAGATTATCGACCAGAAGAAAGACGAGGCGGTCAACCGTGTCAATGACATTTTCAAAGACTAACACTTATATATGCGATGAAACGAATCTCCGATAATTACCTTACGATGCTATTGCCGCTTACGGTAGTAGCCGCAACCGCATTCGGTCTGGTTGCCGCCATCGCTTTCCGCATGGGAGCGACCACGGCAGGATTTGTGTTTGCCACCCTGTCCATTGCCGGGTGGATCGGACTGGTAGCGGAATTTTTCCTCTTGTACGACATCATCATAGACAAGTGGCTTTCCAAAGACCGTTCCGTGCTGACCGCCTCGTGGTTTGTGCTTTCGCTGTTGCTTGCTTTCATCTTTACACCGGACAAGCGCATGGACTGGGGCACGTGCATTGTCATGGTCTCGCTCTTCGCCGTGGTTTTCCTTTTGCCCTGTACCATCGGTATGGCATACGGCAAACAGATAAAATCATGGCTGCTACAACGGTGGAACAGACTTGTTCCAAAGAAGCGGCAGTACACGGACGAAGCAGGAGAAAAGCAAATCGAAGCCTTGCTTTCAGCATCCACGCCACCTTCCATAATGAAACAGGAGGATGAAATCAGGCACTATGACAGCCTTGTCTCAAAGGTGCAGCCGGAACAGATAAGGAGACTGCCCGAATCATTGCAGACCAACGACGCACTGTTCCTGTTGGTGCTGTTCCGTGAGGACGGCTATCTTGATACGGACTTCCGGCCGCTGATGAAAAAGGAGGATGACGAAATCAATCAGACACTCTACGCCTATATCGCCAGTGCCCTTTGCGCCGCCCTCAAAATCAGGAAAGGCAAATGGGTCATCTTCGAGAAATTCTGGCCGCTCAACAACGGCGCACAGCTGGCAAGCAACTTCAAGACCGCCTACAGGGACAACCCGTCCGAACACCAGAGGCATATCGCCAAACTGCTGCGCAAGGCGACCCGCCTTCGTCCGAAGCTCGACACCTACGACCTCGAAGAGTTCAAGAAGGTCTGACCTCCACCTTCTATATATAACCATTATACAATTCTCTTCCTTGTTCCCGTCACCGTAACCCGATGGCGGGATTTTTTATGTCCGTCCGCGAACAGGCCTGTTTCCTTCCGCACTTATAAGTTACCATGTACGGATTATCAGGGATTATGGAGGGTTTATAGTTCCCTTATGCTTCGTTTTTACTCCGTTTATAGTTGCATTTATAATCCACAAAGTTCTCTGTTTGTGTTATTTATAGTAATTGTTTCGGGATAATTCCGCCATACCTTTGCATTGTCGCCACGACAAAGGCGAAGCAGATTATTCACTAAAATATACGCACATGACAGAGCAAAGAAAACTTTTAAGCACCAGGGAGGCGGCCGAGTATTGCGGCTTCAAGCTCTCCTATTTCCGCAAGCTGATGATGCACCGGGCTATCCCGATGTACAAGCCGACGGGCAAGCTGTGCTTCTTCAAGAAAGAAGACTTGGACGCTTTCCTCACGGGTGTCCGTATCTCCTCACAGGAAGAAATCGCGGAGGAAGCCGGCCGCTATCTGGCAGGACGGAAGTAAACAACCTTTTTATTCACATCAAAAAAACAAACGTAGTATGGAACAGAACAGGAACATGGAACAGGGCGGCACAGCCACAACCGTTCCGGCAGAGAAGAAGAACGAGAACCGTAAACGTGAAATAAGCGGTAAGGACGCACAAATCATCCGCGCATTCTTGGAGAATGTAGGCATCTACGAGGCGGACGCATTGCGCGTGAGCATCGCCATCGCGGACGGCAAGGTGTCGGCAGACAACATTTCAGCGGATGACCGCCTTGCGCTCAACCGCTATCTCAACAGCGGCACGGACAACGACCGCCTGACGGCAGACAACGTACAGGGACATCGGCTGAACCGTGCATTCGGTTTACTGGAACGTGTGTCGGAGTTTTGCGACAAGCAGCAACTGGTGACGGTAAACAGGGCATTGCTTTCCATCGCGGTAAACGCGGAGGACATCAACCGTGCCGTGTCAAGCCTTGACAAGCGTCCGGCATCCGTACAACCGACACAGGCAAACACAGGAAACAACGGAGATGGCAAGTAACCGTATGCAAAAGGTGGAAAGGCATTTGACCAGCGTTCATACCACTTCTTTTTTCTTCCCTACTTCCAAGATAGAAACAATTTTGGAATTTGGTATCAATGGCGATTGCCTTTTTTATCTGGCATACGATTACGGAAAGATGAAGCCGTGCAGGAAACAACGAGAAAGCAGACAGGTATTCCCATACCGATTCCTGCACGGTTTTATTCTTCTTCAAGCAAAAGTAACTTACATCTATAAAGACAAGATTCTATGGACAAGGAAACATACAGATTCATGTACCCGGCAGGTATCGCATCGCTGTCATCAGTTTTTTCTCAGAAGGCATTGCAATGGCTGTGCGGGACAACGACAGATGACAATGGCAGGGACACAGGTAACTTCATGCTGTTTGGCGACCTGTTGGCGAGAATGGCATTTACAGCCGGAGAGGGCAAGGGATTCAGAAGACCGCTCACGCTTTCCGCAGGTCAGGCGCAGTACTCCGAAGAACAGATTTCCACTCAATGGAACATGGGCAGGAAGCGCATACGCAACCTGCTGGACGCACTCACGGACATGGGGCTTATCGACACTTGCCGTTCAAGGGTGGCATCCGTGATGACCTTCCCGTGCGTCCGTGGATGGACAACAACGGATGGCAACCACACAGACAATACATTTTTCCATGAACAGAGGGAAGAATAAGAGCCGAAATACAGCCGGGGAAACAGCCGAGCCGACAATGACAGGGCAAAAACCGCCCTTTCTGTTGTTCCTCAGTCCTGCACAAAACGGCACCCGTTCCGTGCAGGAAGTGGCAGACGGACGGGTGGAGTGGCATGGAGCGATAGCGTTGAGTTGCGAGATATGCCGAGGTATTACCGCCTTCGGACGGTATTACCACGACGCTCTCGCAACGCCCCGAAAGGTCGTTGTCCCAGCCGCTCGCAGGCTCGCACCTTCCCCTTTTTTAGATACCGTTTCACTACAATTTCAAGGACACCAGTTATATGAAACACGAAGATACTTCCAATCAGGAATCCGGGCAGGAAAAGCCCGTTATAAGGCGTGACAAGGTGGTGGTCACCAAAGTCACTGAACAGGAGCTTTCTCAGATTAAAAGCACCGCCGGGCAGTGCGGCATGACACGCAGCGACTTCATACGGGCAAGGGCACTCAATTACAGACCGAGACAGCGGCTTTCAGTTACGGAGGTGGACGGTCTGCGGCAGCTTGCGGCCTGTAGGACGGACATGGTGAACTTCGCCAACGCCCTGCACGGACTGAACGATGACGAGAAGGTACGCCTTTTCCACCATCAGCCCACCATGCTCGAATGGTACGAGAAAGTGGCGCGGGTGACAGACCATGTCACCGACTTCCTGCAGTCCGCGCAGAAGGCGAACAGCTATCCGGCAGGGACAACGGACGAAGAGACAGAGGAGGATGCCGTATGATAGCCAAGGCAAAATCCATCAGTCACGGCATCAGGGCGATGCTGTACGTGTCGGGGGAATCGAGGAACAAGAAACATCCAGAAAAGATAACGCGCATCTGCGACAACTTCATTCCGCAGGGCATGGACGCTTCGGGCATCTGGACGGAAATGAAGTTTGTCACCATGGACCGCCCGGACATCAAGAACAACGTCATCCGCTTGGAGATAAGTCCGGCAATGGAGCATACCGAAGATTTTACGGTCAAGGATTGGCAACAACTATGGAACGACTTCGCGGCGGCTTTCGACAATCAGGAAATCCTGAATGAGGACGGCGAGGTCATTTCCGTACCGACCAACATATCGGGCAGCAAGTCCAGCGTGTGGCTGCACAGGGAATCCGACAGCGGCATACCTCACCTCCATGCCGTCGTTTGTCGGATAGACGAAAACGGGAACATCAACAACGACCACGCCATCCACATCCGCGCACATCGGGCGGCTGAACAGATTGCCCGGCAAAGGGGATGGATAACAGCTAAACACATACATGAAAGCCGTATTCCGCAAGTCAGTGAGGACTGTATGGAGGCTTTGCGTGAACTGGACGAATGGTCTTGGGAGGGCTATGCGGAGAAACTTGCCGCCAAAGGCTACGAGCTGTATCTGCGCAAGGATGAAGAGAAGGTGGTACGCGGCTATGTGCTTCACAAGGGCAGTTCAAGGTTCAAGGGGTCGGAACTTGGAAAGGGGCGCAACCTGACCGCATCCCGTATCGAGCGGACTTGGGAGAAACTGCATCCCGAACAGACCAAACAGGAAAGCCCGATACCGAAGCGACCTGTTGTAACGGCACAAGAACCGTCCGTTCACACCGAAGCCGGACAGAAGCCACAGACTAACGCCGAGCAGAACAATCCGGTCTATGAGGATTACACCGTATGGCAACCCGACCGCCTGCGCACGGAGTTTGAGCATGACGGAAAGAACTACGACCGCTATATCCCTGAAAAGGTGCTTGACTGCCTGAACGACGAGTTCGACTACCGGGAAGTGGTCAACTGGCAGGCTTTGCAAAATCTGGCGATGGCCTTTTTTACGCTTGTCGCTTCTCCTTACGGGGAGGTTTCCGGCGGCGGTGGAGGCGGCTCGCAGTCCGACCTCAAATGGGGACGCGACACGGAAGAGGATGAGATCGACTTCATGCGTCGTTGTGCGCGGGAGGCTTCGCACAGGATAGGCAGACAAATGAAATCAGGAATGAAACGTAAATGACAAACCTAAAAGACATCAGTGACAATGAGACAACCCGATACGTCCGCCCTACGGGAGCGGCTTAACAATTATACACCCGAACAGGAACTGGAAGAGGACAAGCAGGAACTTGAAGGACTGCTTCAAGAAGTGAGTGACCAAATTTTTGCTATGCGCAATTTGCTCAAGGAAATCAATGAATTCAAGGAAGAGCTGCACGGCATACACGGAAGCCTGATGCACACTGCCAAACGGGAACGGGCCGCCTTTACCGCCCTGAACGCGGCCAAGGACAGTGCGGACAACATTGTGAATGGTATCTGCAACGCCATTGTAAAGGCGGAACGGCATACCGTCATCCAAGCCACAGTCGGCACGGATGAACTGGAAAAGGTAAGCCAATGTTCCGCAGCCCACATCAAGGCTGAGGAAGAACTTTTGGAAAGGCACAGAAACAAGTTAGCCAGACACCTCCGCGACAATGAAGGTGTCTGGCTTTCCGACCGATGGCTCAAATTTCTGTTCGCAGTGCAGTTGCTTTGTTATCTTGCGGTGGCATTGTGGGTATTGTTGAAAGGATAAACAGATTGTTTACCTGTGATTTCCATTGACCGTTTTATGTGGAGGAAGCAAGACTTTCTGTATATGCGACGAGGAAGATTTGCATTTGCTACTGTGTAAATGATTATTATAGAATGAATCGTTCATAGATATTTGTTCCTAACAACCAATAAAATCAAATATTCTCGACAGCATCCAACACAACTGTCCCGTCATGTTTCCTGTCCACAATTATCAGCAATGACGGAACCATTGTATATGTCAATTTGTCACCCAATTTTATTTGATATGAAAATATAATTTTCCCGTCATCAGCCTTTTTCAATCCTACTGGTATTATTTCCGTATGGATGTTTGTTTCGGGCAATGTGACAGAAATAACGTACTGGTGCTTGAAATCTATCTTTGTGGGCATTCCGTTATCGCCCATTGTCGCAGCCATGCCAAAGTTGGCGTTGAAATCGGTTTCCGATACAATCTTTTCAGGAGGTAAGGCACTCAAGTCATTCCTGACAAAATAGTGTTCTGCAACAGTATATGGAATATCTCCCTTTACCGTTGTCACGGCATACTCGGATGCCTTTATCTTTGTGCTGTCATTCGTTGTTGTTTGTCTGACGCATCCTGCCATGCAGCATGCAGACAAGAATATAACTGTCATTTCTTTTTTCATATTCAACATCTTATTTTTTTTATTTATTTCCAAAAGTGAATCTTAATCCGAGATTCAAATTAAAATTGCAGGGCTTGTCTTTATAAATGGTTTTTATCGAAGTCCCGTCGTTGAAGTAATAACTTACGCCGGGTTCCGCATAAAGGCCTATTGAAGGTGAAATATTATACTGTAATCCGACAGAGGCATTGACCGACCACTGGAACGGCTTTTCATTCAGGTCTTGCGTCTCTTTCTTCTCAACCTTATTGTTAAGGATGTATTCTTTCTTTTGCTTGCCCGACACGCATTTTTCAGCAAGCAGACCGGACGAAGCATACAGTTCAAGACCCTTCCATGATATAATTTTATACCTCATATTAAGAGGGACGCCGACATAATGCAAAGTTTGTTCACCTGTGAAATAATGGCTGTCGCTGCCTTCCCGCATATCAGATGTGAGATTGGTATAAGTGACACCACTTTCCAGACTAAGCCGTTCATTGATATTGTAGGCAAATGAGACACCGGCTCTAACAGGCAGACGATGCTTGATGTCAGTTTTTATTTCTTTTCTCTGGTTGTAAAGAAGTATCCCAAGTAAAGGACTGTCCTCCCAATCCGCATCATCAGGTCCTGCTCCTAACGAAAAATTATCTCCGATAGATTTCCTGTTAAATGCCGAACTTGCACCCCCCGTCATAAACACAGCACAAGACAGTTTCCCGG
The DNA here is from genome assembly GCF_023656845.1 of Parabacteroides sp. Y3-G-102. Taxonomy (NCBI): domain Bacteria; kingdom Pseudomonadati; phylum Bacteroidota; class Bacteroidia; order Bacteroidales; family Tannerellaceae; genus Parabacteroides; species Parabacteroides sp. Y3-G-102. The sequence continues at coordinate 104,399 of NZ_JAMOKU010000002.1, forward strand.
ATTTATCATTGCCAATATTGGCATGGGCGATATAATTGTTCTGATAAGTTCCACGGTTACTTTCATCGTATCGCTGCTGCTGTTTATGCTGATGTGTATCAGTTGTTCCTTCTAATGTCTGCTGCTTTGTTTCAGAGGGTTCCTTATTTGCTACAACGGTATCAGCAATCGTCTCCGTTGATGTCTGAACACTCGGAACGGCGGTTTTTGCCAATAATTTTTCTTTTGGCATCCTGAAATATGTATTTCCTGCAGAGACACCCGGTTCTTCTTCCGTTTTATCAGGGATGATTGCAACCTGCTCTTCCTTTTCTGTATTGGCTATCCTAACTTTTTCCGCTATTAAGGATGTAGATGGATTTTCTTTACCACCTTTTGTAAAGTAGCCTATTGAAACAACGAACGCCACCATTGCAGCAACCGCAGCTACCCGTCTTGTCCACAGCCATACGACCTTTTTACTGCGACTGGCTGTTTCAGACTGTTCTTCCAGTTGCCTTGCCCTACAGATGTCATCCCACAGGCCACGAGGCTCGTCCGCCTCATAGTCTGTCATCTTGTCATGTATGTCTTTTAACCAATCTTCTTTCATCTGGATATATTATAAAGCGTGTTATATTTTTTAATTTTCTCGGCCAGCATAGCCTTGGCACGGTGCAGTTGGGAGGCGGAAGAATTTATCTTGATGCCAAGCAATTCCGCGATTTCCTTATGGCTTTTTTCCTCAATGACGTACAGGTTGAAGATTGTTCGGTAACCATCCGGCAAATCCCGTATCATGGAATGGATGACTGCTGGTGGAATTCCCTCCGTGTTAGGTTCTTCATCGGGTATATCCATCTCCTCCGGCCTAAGTTCCACAAAGTCCAGACGGCAGTTGCGCTTTACGAATTTCAGCGTTTCATTCAACACGATTTTTGTCATCCAGCCTTTCAACGAACCATCCCCTCGGTATTCGAATGATTTTACTGAAGAAAAAATCTTCAAGAAAGCATCCTGCAACACGTCTTTTATATCCTCGTCATTATAGATGTATCGAGAACATACGGCTGAGAGATACCGAACGTACCGGCAATATAATTGCCGCATTGCCTGTTCGTTACCGTCCTTTATGAGGTTAATGAGCCTTTCTTCGTTATCAGTCTCGTTTTGAATCATCGATACAACCTAATTTTCTTATTGTATTGGTGACGGCGCGGACTTCAAAGGAGAAATCCGCGCCATCTTCCCAAAAGACAATCCTTCTGAGTACCTTACTTTACGGTGACCGAAATAGTTCCGTTCAACTTGTTCTTATCGGTCACAGTAATCGTGGTTGTACCGGCTTTCACACCTTTGACCGTAATTTTGCCATCCTTTACGCTTGCTGTAGCGATGGAAGCGTCTTTTGCCGTAGCCGAGTAAGGAGCTGTTCCGTTTTTTACCGTAACGGTCTCTTCTTTACCTACGGCTACATTTACAGCCTTCTTGTCAAGCTCCAATGCGGTAACTTTCTTTACCGTAACGGCCAGCATACCGACCTTTTTGTTCTTGTCAGACACGTTCAGTGTCACCTTACCCTCTTTTACGCCTGTTACAGTTATGATGTTTTTGCTGACCTTTACAGTTGCGGTTTTCACGTCGCTCGATGCGACTGTGTAAGGCTCTGTTCCACCGCTTACGGTTACATTTGCACTTGCACCTACTGCTACTTCAACTTTAGCGGGATTGAATTTGAAAGCAGACGGTGTTGGCGCATCATCATCGTCTTTGTCACACGATACAATAGTCATTGCAAACACGCAGCACAGCATTGCAGCTGCAAATTTAAGGAATTTCATTTGTTTCATTTTTCTTTTCTTTTTAAATTGTATTTATTTGATTAATTTCTTGAGAGCTCTCAACCCATTAAATCGGGTTTATTTGAAATCTTGCATGGAAAATCGAAAAAATATCATTTTTTTATTCCACCCATCGAATGTGGTTTATATTCTCAGTATAATCTCTTTGTTTCTGGGGGCGTAAATAAAGGTCGAACTCTGCGGATTTTTTTCCACTGAATGATTTCCAATTGAGTTTCAGTTTCACATTCTGTTTGTCTTTTGGGGGCAGGTCATTAAGGTTGAAAGCGATTAGCGCATCACCCATGCTGCCGCCTATATCTCCTTTTGCGTCATGGCGCAATTCCAGTTCGTAAGGATTATCGGGATTTATTCCTGTCAACAGATTTACATAATGCTTGTTGTTAACCCTTCCCCATTGTGTACGGATGCGCAAGGTCAAATATCCGTCCTCAGCTACTGTTACCCAATCTTTCACTATCTCAATAGCGTCATTCCCATATCGGGCATCATTCTCCGTTCCGAGATTCGGAACAGGCATTTTCGTTCTGATACTGTCCATCCAATTAATGTACACGTTACGGACTTTTCCACCATTACCATCATCCGTGTAATTGACCAATGCCCTCACTTCCTTATTGCCGAATGGTGAGGATTTCATATTCGACGGATACAAGGTTGTCGTGTTGTCTAACTGTAACGTAAATGCGCCACCATCAGTTGGGCGTACCGTTACTAACGCAGTTGGCCGCCGTTGTGCCATACTGTCATCATCGTCATCTACGCATGATTGCAATGCGCAAGTCAGGACTATAAGTCCCAAAACACAAGTTGTTAATCTGAATCTGTTCATTGTTTATGAATTTTAATTGTTGTTCTATTACAATAAATCTCGGATTTTTTAAAATCTTGCTTCTAACATGATTTTATTTATTAAAGATAAAAACAAAACACTGATACTCAGAATAAAATAATTTGCTTGTCAGATTGCTAATCCACGGATTTTCTCTGTTATATACCTTATATCTATTGCCAAGTATAGTTCATATAGCATTATATAATGCTACATAACAAAGTTCCTTTGAGTTCGTATAAATCACCTACGCTGTGTCTAATTTGTTACTTTTATACTTTATGACTACTTCAATATATTGTAACACTGTTGTTTACAATAATATATAAAGAAAGTCCACCACTTCTTTTTTACGCTTCCTCCCGATGACAAGTACATCAAATACACGATGGAAAAGGCGATGTACCTGGTGGACGAGACCGGACTTGCACAGTACAACACGCTCAAAGAGAAAGGCTTTTACTCCAACATCTTGGGAACGAGTGCCGTATTCTCCATTTACTGCGACAGTGTGCGGTTTGACAAAAGCAATATGGAGTTCACTTATTACGGTCGTCAGCGTATCGAGCGCAGAAGCAACATCCTGATGCGCGAACTGGTGACGGCAGGGCAACTCAAACGAGTGCCGAGAACCGAGAACAATCCGCACGGACTGCTTATCGTGAATTGGCGTACCCTCCTCAATAAAGACATCGAACAGAAAACGAAAGCAACCTATTAAAATTTACAGATATGAACACCAAAGGATTCCGCAGGATGCTGTTCGGCGAAAAGATGCCGGACAAGAACGATCCACAATACAAAGAGAGATACGAGCGTGATGTGAATGCCGGTCGCAAATTCGCCCAGGCGACACGTCTTGACAAACTGGCCGCCAAGATACAGGGCTTTGCCAACAGGAACAAGATACTGTTCCTTGTCATGGTATTCGGTTTCGTAATCGGCACATTCACCTTCAACATTTATCGGCTGACCAAGGCTTATCGGCATGGTCAGGAGATAAGAAGTGCTACAGAAATGCAGGACAGCCTGCTCAGAGAACGCCACAAGGAGCCGGTTGCTCCCATTGTTGAACCCACCCAAACCAGACAACGATGAAAAGGATATTCGAGAAAATCAATTTCAGGCAGCCCAAATATATGCTTCCTGCCATATTGTATATTCCGCTGTTGGGCGCGTCCTATTTCATCTTTGACCTCTTCAATGCAGAAAAGGCAGAGATAGCCGACAAGACACTCCAGACCACGGAGTTCCTGAATCCCGACCTGCCCGATGCCACCATCAAGGGCGGCGACGGCATAGGAAGCAAATACGAGAACATGGCAAAGTCGTGGGGCAAGATTGCCGACTACACGGCTGTGGATAACATAGAACGAGACGAACCCGATGATGACAAGGAAAAATACGAATCGCAGTACAGCCAGGACGAAATTGCCTTCTTGGGTGAACTGGAACAGCAGAAATTACAGGCAGAGGAAGCTGCCGATGCCAAAGCGAGAGAGCAGGAAGCCCTCAAAGAACTGGAGCGTGCCCTCGCGGAAGCACGACTAAAGGCGCAGGCACAGGTGGAACCTGTTGAACCGCTTGCAGAAGACAGTCTCGAACAACGCACGGAAACCGGAGTGTCCGCAAGCGGAACAATCAATGAAGACAGCCGGGCGGTAAACGCTCCTTACGAAAACGAAGAACCGGGTGAAATGGTCAAGAAAGTAAAAGTGACCTCCGACTATTTCAACACCATTGCCCAAAACGAGCATGAGCCTAATCTGATCAAGGCGATTATAGACGAGGATGTCAAGGCCGTGGACGGAAGCCGTGTCAGGCTTCGGCTTTTGGATGATGTGGAAATCAATGAGACGGTGGTTAAAAGCGGTTCTTATCTCTATGCCATCATGAGCGGTTTTTCCTCGCAGAGGGTCAAGGGAATCATTAACAGCGTACTGGTGAATGATGAAATCATCAAGGTCAGCCTTTCGCTCTATGATACCGACGGACTGGAGGGACTGTATGTGCCGTCAAGTTCATTCCGTGAAACCGCAAAAGATGTGGCAAGCGGAGCGTTCAACAGCAACATGAACATGAATACCGGCAGTAATGGCAACAGCCTTACCCAATGGGGAATGCAGGCTATTCAGGATGCCTACCAGAAGACGAGCAACGCCATCAGCAAGAACATCAAGAAGAACAAGGTCAACCTGAAATATGGTACGTTTGTCTATATCATCAACAGCAAGGAAAAAAGAAACACAAAGTAAATAACCATTCAAAGAATCATAGATATGAAGATTATCAAGACTATCTGTATCGGACTAACGGCGGCATTGTCGAGCCTGCCTACATTCGCCCAGCAGACTTACGAGGAATTGGAGCAACTGACCGTCAACGAGCAAGTGACCACGGTCATTACCGCTTCCGAACCTATACGTTTCGTGGATATTTCCACGGACAAAGTGGTCGGTGACCAACCGATAAACAACACGATCCGTCTGAAGCCAAAGGAGACAGGACACGAGGACGGTGAGATACTGGCCGTCGTCACCATTGTCACGGAACGCTACCGCACCCAGTATGCGCTGCTCTATACCACAAGGATGCAGGAAGCCGTGACGGACAAGGAAATCGAGTTCCGGGAACGTAACGCCTATAACAATCCTGCCGTGAGTATGTCACAGGCGGATATGACACAGTTTGCGAGGCGTATATGGAACTCTCCTGCCAAATACCGCAACGTGAGAAGCCGGGAACACCGCATGACGATGAGATTGAACAACATCTATGCGGTCGGAGATTACTTTTTTATTGATATCTCCATTGAGAACAAGACAAACATCCGTTTTGACATTGACGAGATCCGGGTAAAACTCGCTGACAAGAAAGTCACCAAGGCTACCAATGCGCAGATTGTCGAATTGACTCCGGCATTGGTTCTTGAACAGGCGAAATCATTCCGTCATGGCTACCGTAACGTCATCGTGTTGAAGAAAATGACCTTCCCCAACGACAAGGTACTGACCATTGAAATGACCGAGAAACAGATAAGCGGCAGGAACATACATTTGAATATAGACTACGAGGATGTGCTTTCAGCCGATTCGTTTAACCGTGTATTATTGGAGGAGGAATGATGAAAAAGATATTATTGGTATTGGTCACGGTAATAACATTTACCATGAACGGTAAAGCGCAAAGCAACAGTGACCGTCTTTCGTTGGGTGTTGGTTGCCTGTATCAAAACGGGCTGGATCTCACCCTCTTATACGAACATGAGGGCAAATACCACCACACGTGGGAGTTTTTTGCCAATGGTTATCTCAAATGGGATGAATGCGCCTCCTGCAAGCATATCTGTCCGGAATCATTCTGGAAAAATTACCGCAGCTATGGGTTCGGTGTCGCCTACAAGCCCTGTGTAGCGCGTGGTCGCAACCATTATGGCAATGTCCGTATCGGGGCATCGGCCGGGAGTGACACTAACCGGTTCTTGGGCGGCATCCACCTCGGCTATGAACACAATTACGTGCTTCGAGGTGGCTGGAGGCTGTTCTGCCAGGTGAAAACCGATTTGATGATAAAAGGAGAAGACCTGTTCCGCACAGGCATTGTCTTAGGTGTAAAATTACCTCTAAACTAAGGGAAAATGAAAAAGAAATTATACATAAACGCTTTCAGGCTATTCAGCCTGTTGGCTATCGTCACGTTATTCGTGGCCTGTGACGCACACCGGGATTTCCCAGACACGGCAATGAGACCCTGTCATATCCTGTGTACGGACGGCAAAGTGTTGTCGGTATCAGACTTCAAGCAATCCGAAAAACAGCCTATTGCCGTGGTGTTCCATGTCAATCACGACGAAGCCATTGAAGGCAACGGCTATGCGGTTTACCTGTGGGACTTGGCACCGGAGGCTTTTGCAGATAGCATAGGGGTAAACCAACGCACATCTGCTGACATCACGGCACTGGACGGCAACGAGAACACCTTTGCAATCTACGACACCAGAGAAACCACCTCGCCTATGGCAGAAGCGGTCTTCGCCCTGTGGCGGTATGGACAGTCGTCCTATATCCCATCCGTGGCGCAGATGCGGATGCTCTATAATGCCAAGAGCCAGATAAACCCCATCATCAGGATGTGCGGTGGCGACGAGCTGCCCGATGCTGCCGATGACTGCTGGTACTGGACGAGTACGGAAGTGGCCGGGCAGGAAAAGGCGAAAGCATGGCTCTATTCCATGGGAAGTGGCTCGATGCAGGAAACACCCAAGACACAGGCGCACAAGGTACGTGCAATCATTACTTTGAGAGATTAAAAATCAGAACACACAAGAATTAGCGAATAACGGGAAACGAAATGGAAGAAAGCAAAGAGTTACAAGGATTTTACAAGATATTCCGTTCGGTCATCTATGTCTCCATTCTGCTGGAGTTCTTCGAGTATGCCATTGACCCGGCCATGCTTGACCATTGGGGCGGCATACTCTGCGACATACACGGGCGTATCAAGCGGTGGGTAATCTACAATGACGGGAATCTCGCGTATAGCAAGTTAGCCACGTTCCTGCTTATATGCATCACCTGCATAGGGACAAGGAACAAGAAGAAACTGGAGTTCAATGCACGGAAACAAGTTCTTTATCCTATCATAATAGGTATGGGGCTGGTTGTATTGTCTGTTTGGTTGTTCGGATATCCGATGGAAACAAGGCTTTACACTTTACGGTTGAACATCTGGCTTTATATGCTTGCCTCAGTAATCGGTGTAGTACTGGTTCACATCGCCCTTGACAACATTTCCAAGTTCCTCAAAGAGGGATTGCTCAAAGACCGTTTCAATTTTGAAAACGAGAGTTTTGAACAATGCCGGGAGTTGCAGGAGAACAAGTATTCGGTCAATATCCCCATGCGCTACTATTACCGGGGGAAGTTCCGCAAAGGTTGGGTGAACATCAGCAATCCGTTCAGAGGCACATGGGTAGTCGGTACACCGGGTTCCGGCAAGACTTTCTCCATTATCGAACCGTTTATCCGGCAACACTCAGCAAAAGGTTTTGCCTTAGTTGTTTACGACTATAAGTTTCCGACTTTGGCGACCAAATTGTACTATCATTATAAGAAAAACCAGAAGCTCGGAAAGCTGCCCAAGGGGTGCAAGTTCAACATCATCAATTTCGTTGATGTGGAATACAGCCGCAGGGTAAATCCTATCCAATTGAAATACATCAACAATCTTGCTGCCGCATCTGAAACCGCAGAAACCCTGCTTGAGTCCTTACAAAAAGGCAAGAAAGAAGGAGGCGGTGGCAGTGACCAGTTCTTTCAGACATCCGCTGTCAACTTCTTGGCTGCCTGCATCTATTTCTTCTGCAACTGGGGCAAAGAGCCATACGACAAGGACGGAAATATGCTCACGGCAGAGAAGGTACAGGACAAACAGACCAAGCGGATGATACCCACCGGACGGGTGTTCAATTCCGCAGGCGAGGAAGTGGAACCGGCTTATTGGCTCGGAAAGTATTCCGATATGCCACATATCCTGTCATTCCTCAATGAGAGTTACCAGACCATTTTCGAGGTGTTAGAGACCGACAACGAGGTGGCACCGTTGCTCGGTCCGTTTCAAACCGCTCTGAAGAACAAGGCAATGGAGCAATTGGAGGGCATGATAGGTACGCTGCGTGTCTATACCTCGCGCCTTGCCACCAAGGAAAGTTACTGGATATTCCACAAGGACGGTGATGACTTCGACTTGAAAGTTTCTGACCCGAAAAGCCCTTCTTATCTCTTGATAGCCAATGACCCGGAAATGGAAAGCATTATCGGGGCACTCAACGCCCTTATTCTCAATCGTCTGGTTACACGAGTGAACACGGGACAAGGCAAGAATATCCCGGTAAGCATCATCGTGGATGAGTTGCCTACCCTGTATTTCCATAAGATAGACCGCCTTATTGGTACGGCTCGAAGCAACAAGGTATCGGTAGCGTTGGGGTTTCAGGAATTGCCGCAGCTTGAAGCGGATTATGGCAAGGTGGGTATGCAGAAGATTATCACCACTGTCGGCAATGTGGTCAGCGGTTCAGCCCGTTCCAAAGAGACCTTGGAATGGCTGTCTTCCGACATCTTCGGCAAGGTGGTACAGCTCAAAAAAGGTGTTACCATTGACCGGGACAAAACCTCCATTAACCTGAATGAGAACATGGACAGCCTCGTTCCTGCATCCAAAATTTCCGATATGCCGACCGGATGGATATGCGGCCAGACAGCCCGTGACTTTGTGCAGACAAAAACAGGAAGCGGTGGAAGCATGAACATTCAGGAAAGCGAGGAGTTCAAGACCTCCAAGTTCTACTGCAAGACGGATTTCGACATGAAGGAGATAAAAAAGGAGGAAGCCGGCTATGTACCGCTTCCCAAGTTTTACACCTTCAAATCAAGGGATGAACGAGAACGCATCCTTTACAAGAACTTTGTACAAGTTGGAGAGGATGTCAAAGAAATGATACAAGAGATACAGAAATATAAAGTGAAATAAATCCTTTTAAACAGGGAGTAACATCTAAAAATTAGTATTACTACCTGTTGGCGGAATTAAATTATAGGTATAGGCGTTTAGTGCGCACTAACTTTATGGATTTTGCCTACTTTTGCAGGCATGGAACAACGCGATAAATTCAAAGGAGTGGAATCAATCAAATTTTATAGTCGTTTTACCGATGATGCCTCATGCCTTGAGTACTTGTCCTCGATAAAGTGGGCAGACGGCTTCAAATGCAAGAAATGCGGTCATACCAATTATTGCAATGACAGATATCCCTATTCTCGCCGTTGTACACGCTGTAAGTATGACGAGAGCGTTACCAGCGGAAGCATGTTCGACAAGATAAAATTCCCGCTTGTCTACGCTTTCCACATAGCCTTCAAAATATCGACAAAGAAGAAAGGGATGTCCTCTTTGGAACTGGCGGAAGAATATTGTATGCGTCAGAAAACCGTATGGGAATTCAAGCGTAAGATACAGAAAGCCATGCGGAGCAGCGGTAATTATCCTCTTAAAGGAGAGGTGCATGTCGATGAGTTTTATATCGGAGGAGAAGAGGAAGGAATCATTGGACGAAGCACGGAAGGCAAAAAGAAGCTTGTGATAGTCGCGTTGGAGATTGTCCGAGACGGCGTGGGACGTGCGTATGCCCAAGTGATAGATGATGCTTCGGCAAGTTCTTTTCGTCCGTTCTTCGACAGATACATATCAAAGGACGCAAAAGTCATAACCGATGAATGGTCAGGCTACCTGCCGTTAAAGAAAGATTATCCAAAATTGGAGCAACGCCCTTCGGATAAGGGCAAAGGGCATCCACAGATTCATATTCACATCATGAACATAAAGGGATGGTTGCGTGGAATACACCACCATTGCTCCAAAGAGCATCTTCAAGGATACCTTGACGAGTATCATTTCAGGTTCAACCGCCGTAATAATATGGACACAATCTTCGATATGCTACTTCGTCGAATGATTTGTCAAAAGAAAACTGACTGATAATCAGCTGTGAATGTAGTGCGCTCTAAACGCCTATACCTATAAATTATAAAAGATTTATGTTTAAAAAGTTGTGCATATTGTTGATATTTAGTAAATTAAAGGTGACTAAACTTTTAATAGACAAATATCGTATGCACAACTTATATGCAATATTCGCAAAATTACTGAACATATGCAAGCAAATTGCCGGCAATTTAGTCAATGAATCCGGGAATGTACCAAGACGAGGAGTCGTCCCTAAATTCTCAGACCTTGAAGTAGTGGCTTTGAACATGGCATCAGAGGCTGTTGGTATTGACAGTGAGTCGCTGTTGTTTGCAAAGCTACAGGAATATAGGGTTGAAATACCCAACCTTATTTCCCGCCGACAATACAATGACAGGCGTAAAATAACTTCCTCCCTATGTAATGCAATCCGAGAAAGAATGGTTTCTAAAATGGATGGTGGTGAAGACTATTTCTGTATTGATTCGAAACCGATAGAAGTATGTCGTATTGCCCGTTCCAAACGTTGCAGTATGGGAAAGAAGGATTTTAGAAAAGCACCTGGGGTAGGATACTGCGCATCACAAAGCATGTATTATTATGGGTATAAACTCCATGCAGTCTGCTGGTTTAGTGGTATCATCCATTCCTTTGACCTCACTAAGGCAAGTGTGCATGACATTCATTACCTGAAGGATGTGAAAGTGGATTATAGTAATTGTACAGTCATAGGGGACAGAGGATATATAAGTGCCCAAGTGCAATTGGATTTGTTTGAAACTGCCAATATCAGATTGGAGGTACCATACAGATGTAATCAAAAAGAATGGAAGCCAACATTCCCAGCTTTTGCCAAAGCGAGAAAAAGAATTGAAACCCTATTCTCGCAATTGTGTGACCAGTTTATGATTATAAGGAATTATGCGAAAGATACAGATGGATTGTTTGCCCGGATTATTGGGAAGATTAGCGCACTTACAATCCTTCAATATATTAACTACAAAAATGAAAAGCCTATTGGCAGAGTTAAATATGCGCTATTTTAATTCCGCCAACAGGTCATGCTAATAAAACTATATAAAGTTTTCGTTGTCGGCACAGAATGTAGCCGTGCATACCACCTTGCCTGTTCCTACGTTCGTAACCTGGAAGGTGTAATCCCCTTGCCAGGCCTCGCTTTTGAGCGAATCGAATGCTTTCCGGCAAGCCTCATAAACCTGTTTGTCACATTCTTCTATCGTACCTTTCTTGGTGAAGAGCTTGCCGGTGATACCGAGGGCTGACTGGAAGGCGTTCTCTATTTTCCCCATCTCTTCGAGAAAGTCGGGGTGTGAGGCCGACATGCTGGAGAAGCCGTAGGTGTAAGTCACTTCCGTCACAGGATCGTCATCATCGCTGCAAGCGGTGAAGGTGAAAGTAAGGATGGCGACAGCCATCATCGTCAGCAGTGCTGACATTTTTTTGATTGAACTTTTCATTTTGATTTATTGTTTTTGAAATTTACAATACTTCGGTAAATTTTTACCGAAAAATTAAAAGTTAAACAATAGAACCGGCAAAAGCTGGTTCGAAAACACTAAAGAGGTCATTGAAATGTTGTCAAAAACGAATGGTTAAGCATGAAGAAATGTACTGAAAAAAGAGTGCTAACCTGCTGATAATAAAGGTGGAAAGTATTGTATAATTCGTTGATTTTTAGTAAATTAGAAGTCTCCCAACTCTTCTGATTATGACTAAAGAAACACTCCTTATGCAATACCAATCCGAGTGCCTATCGGCTCTCAAATCAGTCGTGAATATACACAAACCTTTTGAAAAAACGTTCATGGATGCAATGAAATTATTCATGGCCATCCCTGATCGTATAAACTTCCTCCAATTGGGTAGGTATGGACGTTTTTCGGAACAGACCTACCGTAACCTTTTTGAGCATGAAACTTTCGACTGGTTTGCGTTCAACGGCTCTATCATCAGCAAGCATCTCACAGGTAAAAGAAAAGCCATCGCCATCGATCCTTCCTATATCTCCAAATCAGGCAAGAAGACACCTTGGATAGGTTACTTCTGGTCTGGTTGTGCAGGAGAGTACAAGCGTGGATTGGAAATCATGGGCATCGGTGTCATAGACATCGACAACCATGAATGCATGACTTTAGGTTCCATTCAGACACCGGATTGTAAAACCTTGGATAATATGGACAAGAACCTCGTTGACTGGTACAGCAGCTATCTTATCAGTAGAAAAGACAAGATACAGAGCATATCAAGAACGGTGGTTGCAGACGCATTCTTTTCCAAGGAAACATTCATAACGCCTATGTGTGAGAACGATTTCCATGTCATCAGCCGCTTTCGGAATGACGTAATCCTGTACTATCCGACATTGGAACAGAAAACAGGAAAACGTGGCCATCCAAAGTGGTTTGACGGAAAAATCGACTTTGCCAATCTGGATCTGACCCGGTGCAAGGAATACGAGGTGAACAAAGGAAAGCTATACGGATTGAGGGTATATGCAAAAGCTCTCAAAAGGTATGTTTCCTTAGCCATCTGGTATCCGATGGACGGGAGGACAGACAAGTGGCAGCTTTACTTCTCTACAGACGATTCGATGGATGGACGGGAGGTTCTGGATTATTACAGAACCAGGTTCCAATTGGAATTTTGAGAGATGGTAAGCAACATGCAGGAATCACCAACTGTCAGTCAACCGACTTCAGAAAGTTGGATTTTCACTTCAATGCATCGCTTGCTGCTGTCAACTTGGCCAAAGCGGCATGTAAGAGGCTCGGAATAACCTATTCCATATCCTCCTGCAAGTCTTTTATACACAATGCTTATATGCTTGAACGATTTATTTGCGTGTTCGGGATTAACCCAGACATGCAAGTTATTGACAAACTTTTCAAAGAACTCATTTTATTTACTGCCAGAGCCGCTTAGGCGTGGCTATTTTTTAACGAACTATTGAATTTATAAATTCTGACATATTGGCTGAATAAAGATTGCCATAGTTTTCAGCATTATACACCATAACATGGCTTCCGACAGTATTGATGAACAGCCGGTAATAGAGGTCGCGCATAGCCACCTCCTTGTTATCGGTTATTTGTTCGATAAAGGTGGAGGTGAAACGGTTGCTCATCCACACTTTCATCTCTGAATTGAAGACATCAGCCTTGGATGTTTCGTCGCCGTTGGCCGCAGTGACGAACAGCATCCCGGGGATGCCCTCGCACTGCTTCATCACACCGCCCGAAAAACAAGCCTCCACCATCATGAGAAGTTTACGGTAACGCCTTTTGCGGTTCATATCCTCAAAAACAGAAGACAGTTTATCGCCTGTCATGGCGTAAGCTTCCTCATCCCAACACATGGCCCCCGGCACACCGTGTCCGCTCCAGAAAACGAACAGGTTGTCGTTCTCAGTAGATTCGATTACCGTGGGCAGTTTTTCGCTTTTTTCGCCACTGAGAATGGCAAGTATATCTTTTGTATTCAACGATGACATACGATAATCAATCTCTACATTTTCGTATACATTGTTTCCCCCGATAGTCACCTGTATGACTCCCTTGTTGGGATTTGATATATTATCGGCTATGTCATCCTCGACAATGAGAATGATACGGTCGTCGGTATATCCGGCTTGTCTGAGCTGCTGATAGATAGCGAGCACATCTGCCTGATGGCGGTAATTGGTCCATTCCTTGGAGGAAGCGACAAGGAGTGCCCAGTTGCCGGTATGTGCAGGGTAATTGAATTCTCCTGAATTGTCGAAATCCTGCATCCGGGAGGCTTTCCAGTTCCAACCGGCAAGTGTCGCATCCGTGCGGTTCCCCCCGTCGCTGGTGTTATAGTCAAGGATGATGTACTGTCCGTTGTAAACCTTGAAATTATAGTAAGTGGTGGCAAGTACATTGGTAAACACCTTGGCATCGAACCTTAAATGTCCTGACGCTCCACGGACATAGGGCGACTTTCCGGCAGCGAGCGCATCCACCACAAGCCCCATATCCTCACCTGTCCAGCTGCCCATGTTCAAGCCTTCACCCGAAACAACGGCCCTTAATGATTTCTGTAACGACAACTCCGGTCTGAACTGCTGGTACCATGCGGCATAGCCGATGAGCATAGCGGCATCGTAGAGCTGAGATTCTCCAAGAGTAGGCGTAGCATTGAAAAAGGTCCTGTAACTTACGTCAAACCCCGACTCAGGGTCGGCACCAAATGCGACTCCCTCTATGCCTTCGGCGGCATCACCGTGAATCTTGAGTACATCCGCACCGTAGGCGGTATCCGAAAACAACATCCGCGGTACACTGCGCCCGTTCAGACTTTGTGCTTTATGCGCTTCAAGCATCGGCTTCATCTCTTCTATTTCAGAGGGGATACATATCACATACTCTGCACCTGACTGCATGGCTTGGCGAGACACATCAGCTATATTGTCAGAGGTGTAAGCATAGCATCCCATGTTTTCCAAGCCCAGTTCGCGTGCTTGAAATGCGAACCAGTCAATGAACGTTTGTCCGTAACCGTCGTTCTCCTTGACCAAAAGTGCCACACTTTTACCCTCATAGTTAATCACCTTGGAGAGAAGCACCTCACATTGCGTAATGTCGGTCTCGGTCATCGCCCAAAGATAGCCTGTCGATGCGTATGCACGAACCAGTTGTTCGGCGGTGGCGAGAGTGAAGAATGTTTTGCCCACAATAGTCAGTTCCGCCGCGAGGATTGCCGCATTGGAAGAATACAGCCCGCCGATTACGGCATACACCTCGTCGTTGAATGCCAGCGACCGGGCAAGTTCCCGCACATCGGTCTTTGCCTCATCGTAGTATTCAAACTTTAACCTTATACCCGCTTCGTGGTTCTTGAATGCACGCTCAAAGTTGGTTGTAAACATTCCCAATGTCCTTTTCCAATGCACATCAAGCCCTTTCTCCATGGGAAGCACCACGGCAACAACCTTCTCTGTCCACTGCTTGTTGTCAGGAGACAGGGAAGGCTCATCGTCCGAACAGCTCCACAGACCAATCAGGCAGAGGAGCGGTGCAATAAGTTTAATAACCACTTGTTTCATAATACTCTTTCTCAAAAATCATAGCCTGAGGGCGCATTCCATTGACTAAGCTGCTGAAATCATTCACGTATCGGGGTGCGACCAGCCAGTCGGCATACCCGCTTTCAAGACCGTAAAGTTGGTTCTCCGGCATATCCCCTGTGACGACCCATTCCGTCAGATACCTGTAAATCAATTGGTCAATATGCTTAATGACCGAACCCGTAATCCGGTTGGAGAGGCTTGACTGATCGATGTCCATACCTGCAAGGTACGGTGAGACCTCAAATTCACGGGAGTAGCGGTATATACCGGCGTTGGAGCCACCTGCCACCGGAAAGATGAAGTCGTAATCAACCGCCCAATCGCTCATTTTCCGGTAAGCGAGCGAAGCCGACACATATCCCGTCCAATCATCCGCCAGATACTCCACATCGCAGTCGCTGCCATAGCCTGCAATAAAACCGTCCTTGGCTATGTTGATGGGGCTGTCGGTATTATTGGCAAGCAGCACCAGAGGTGTCATCTCAGAACATTTTCTTGCACATACTCCTGCAAGGTATGAAGCCCCGAACATCGAAATCTGGAAGGTATGGATGTTCTCGTCCTTATACTGTTTCCGGCTTTCAAAAAGCAGAATACTTTTGTTGGGTGTCAAGTCGTGTTCTGCCAGATAAAGTTCCGCCATTGGCTCATAATCACTGCTACCTAATACAAAAAGCACGGGTATGCTGCTTTGGGGACGTTCAAGCCAGTCCGCAAAAATTTTCTCAGCCTCTTGCAGGGATTCCGGGGAGTAGATATAGATGTCTATATCTCCGTTTTCCATCTTGAATCTCTGAACACCCTCAAGTATACGGTCATTATAGCTCATGTCACCCAATCCCCCCGGAGAGAAGAGAAAAACAATCTGTGGTGCCGGAGATTCCGGCTCCAACTCATCGGTATGATTACAGGATGACAACGCTCCTGTTACCAGGAACGTTGTCATTGCCAAGATAGCGCGGAAAGTATTGTGCATACTAATCAAACTTATGACCACATTCGGAGCATGTATATGGTCCGGATGCAAATGTTTTCCACTTATGACCACAATTGGGACATTTTTCAGTCCATCTTGCCGGGAAGTATTGGTCTATAGCAAGATTATCCCCGTCCATGTATTCCTCCGGAACGATTACGACTGTCATGTCCGGTTCTTTGAAATTCTTGAGAGCATTGAACGAAACGGTGTAAAAGATACTTTCGTCCGAACCGGGTGTGAGTGAGATTCTGCCGCAGTTGTCAGGGAGTTTGACAGTGCGTTGCTTTCCGTCCCACTGATCGAGAATGAACTTCTCACACACTCCATGGGCAGCCTCCTTTGAGTCTGCTACCAATATAAACCGGGCAGCATCATCCTTTTTCTGATAGAGATTTCCGGCATCAGCTTGGTCGACTATTATCTTGTCGATATTCTCCAACATTTTTTCTCCAAACGGTCCTTGTGGCTCATCGTCGTTGCTGTAAGCAGTGAAAGCGAGCATTGCCATCACTGAAGCAAACATGATTGTTAAAAATTTCTTTACCATAACAAGTTGTTTTTTAATTGCTTGTTACCCGTTGGCGGAATTAATTTAAGTTGATAAAGATGAGTAAAAAGTTGCACATATCGTTGATTTTTAGTAACTTAGCGACAATCAAAACATTAAGTTCAAACCATCGTATGTACAACCTTTATACAAAATTCGTCAAAATACTTGAGATATGCAAGCAATTCTCTGAAAATCTCGTCAATGAATCGGGTAATGTTCCACGCCGTGGTCCTGTTCCTAAGTTTTCTGACTTGGAAGTAGTGGCACTGTCCCTGACAGCAGAGACAGAGAGCATTGATAGTGAGAAGTGGTTGTTCGACTATAAATTGCAAGAGTACAAGGACTGCATTCCCAATCTCATATCAAGGAGACAGTTCAATGACCGCAGGAAGAAAACTGCAGGCTTGTGTGAGGAACTGCGCAAAAGGGTTGCCATGGAAATGGATGGTGGAGAGGAACAATTCTTTGTTGACTCCAAGCCAATAGAGGTCTGTAGGGTTGCAAGAGGGAAACGATGCAAGATGGGACGTACCGGTGATTTCTCGCAAGCTCCAGACTTCGGTTTCTGCGCTTCGCAGAACACGTATTATTTTGGTTATAAGTTACACGCTCTCTGTTGGTTATGTGGAGTTATCCATTCCTATGATCTCTCAAAGGCAAGTGCGGCTGATCTCCATTATATGAAGGATGTGAAACATGCTTATCACGACTGTAGCATCTATGGCGACAAAGGGTATATTGGAGCTGATGTACAGCTTGACTTGTTCGAAACCGCACACATAAGACTGGAGTGTCCGTATCGGCTCAACCAGAAGGACTGGAAGCCGACATTCATTCCGTTTGCAAAGGCAAGAAAGAGGATTGAGACAATATTCTCACAACTTACAGACCAGTTCTTGGCCATCAGAAACTATGCGAAAATAACGAATGGTTTGTTTGCCAGAATCATCGGCAAAATTAGTGCACTTACCATTCTGCAATACGTAAACTTCATCAACAACAAGCCCATTGGCAGAATTAAGTATGCACTAAATTAATTCCGCCAACGGGTTATTACTCTCTGTATTCATTTTACCCCAAACGAGGGGCAGCACTAAATACCATCTCCTGAATGCGCAAAATCCGCAAAACACTTCAAACTCTCTTTGTTGTATATTATTCCGACATTGAACCATAATCCGGTTTCGGCAACCAATTTCCGTTCGAGATAGTCAATCAAAATCAAGTTAACTCAGTACCGATAGGAAAACAGACGGTTGAGACAGTTGTAGACAAGCACTAAGTTCCCCACAAATGGTATTCACCCATATTATAGTGTCATAACATATGAGCCAATGCCATTACACATGATTCTTGAACGGAATGAATGTAGTCAATGAATATCTTTGGATTGATATATTCTCCTTTTTGACGTATGGTAATATGTAAATGTTCACCAGTACTGCGACCTGTATTGCCAGTAATACCTACTATATCCCCAGCCTTGACAATCTGCCCCTTTGATGCGGAAACCCGTGAGAGGTGACAATAACTGACGGTGAAGCCACCGTGCTGGAGGGTGACATATTTCCCGGACACCTTATCCTGCCCAACAGCAATGACTCTCCCCTGCATCATGGCAAATATCTTGGCACTCCGGGCATGGAGGTCAATGCCGTTGTGAAACTTCCTCTTCCCAGTGAATGGGTCTTTCCGATAACCGTAAGGCGAATTTATCTTGATGTGTGAGAGCGGATAGCATACGCTTAGATAGCGTGCTACCTGCTCTTCCTTTTTTGTGTCCGCACTTGACAATGAAACTTTGTCGGGTACGGACTTCTCATTTTCAGAGGTTATGCTTTCGGGTGTCGCCTCTGTTTCGTTTGTCGTCCGGGTGGGATTTTCAACAGTGGCTTTATAGCGATTACCCGGACAGGAAACCGTGTTGAACTGCGCTTTCACATGGTTCCCGGATAATAACAAAAGAAGGACTATAACGATTCGTACATTACTCATAGATGCAAATGTAGGAACAGTTCTCCGACCATGCCAAAAGATGTCTTGATTTACCTCCAAAATATAACATTAAATAAGTTTAGAGTATGAACACTGCATTATAATCATACTTAAAGCATAAATAAACACAAATAATTAGGCTATTTAGAACTACGCTAATTGAAGTATGAACAATAGTATATACCTTTGCCAAAGTATAATCAAAATATCATATTAAAATATGAAACAAGTACGATTTGAATTTGAAGAACTGCCTTACGAAACTCTCTCGCAGTTCGGACTCACACGGGAAATGATTGAAGACCTTCCTATGCACATTTTGGAAGAACTCAGCCACGGCAGGCACTCGCCTGTACTTCCCATCAAGGTAAACGATGATAACGGAAACACGGCCACCGACCGTAGCCGATTCGCTTTCGTGCGCAAAGAGAACGGAGAAGCCGATGTCGTGTTCTACCCGGTGCTGAAGAAATCCTCTTTGGAGAAGTACAGCGAGGAACAACAGAAGCAGCTCCGTTCCGGCAAAGTCATTCTTGCCGACACGGTAACGGCTGACGGGCGAAAGACAAAAGCCTTCGTACAAATCGATACCGAGACCAATCAGGTCATGTCCGTCCCCACGCAGGTCATCGCCCGGAACCTCCAGGTGATGGCAGAAGAACTGAAACTCAGCAATGCCGAAATCAAGGTGATGCAACAAGGCGAACCGCTGACCTTTGTGATGCAAGACGAGCCTGTAACAGTCGGCATCAGCCTGCACGAGAAGGACGGCATCCGCTTCTGCCAGGGAGACGCCAAGAAATGGAGCGAGCAGACCAAAAGAGAATGGGATAAATACACTTTCGGCTGTTACGGTTGCTGGATGATGGACGATGACGGCAATCTCGACTATATCCCGGAAGAGCAATACACGGAAGAACTCTGGAACGAGCAGAAAAAGAGTGCCCAACGCAATATGGGTGCAGGACTTCACAAGTAAAACCTTTCAAATACTGTAATTATGGCACAAAACACCTATTATCCTGAAGAAGTGCTCATCGAAAAGATGGAGCGCGGAGAATACGGCTGGCTGGATTACGTCAACCACTTTTCTGCCGAATGGCAGGAAGAACTGGTGGAATACTGCAAGGCGCACTCGCTCACGATTGATGATGCGGCAGCCGAGCAATTCGTCCATTACAAGAGCGAACAATTAGAAGCCGCCATGGAAAGCGGTGAAGCATAAACACGGACTATGGCAATACGAACCAACACAAACCCGATGAGACCGGACTTGCAACCCGAAATGCGTGCTCTTTTGATGCGCAACGGTATGCAAGCCCATGTCGTACCTGTGGGTGACAGCTACCAGCTGGTAGTACAGGGGCACGATTCCCCACTGTTACGATACCCCATCAGCAGGCAGCAGATGCAGGCCCTGACCGACTGGGGAACGAACCATGCCAACAAGAAAGCCTACGAGACCTTCACGGACATCGTAAAGGACGATTTTGATATGCCCCGCAACTTCGTCCACGCACGCAACGCCAACGGTCGTGTGGCAATGGGACTTCACGGCTACCGTATCGGCATCGGTGAGTATGGCAGGGTCGGCAGGTACGGTATGCCACCCCCTTTCCTCGGATGGACTCCCAGACAGCAGGAAGGCTATCACTTGCGCAGGGTCGGCGGCCGGCTTTTCTATGCAGGTACGCCTATGGTGGCAGAACGCCCGGACGGACGAATGAAACCCGGTGAAATGCAATCCGGCGGTTACGGATTCTACTACAAAGGGCATCGGCAACCACAAGAGCAGGTACAGCCAGTCCGACAGGATGTCTTGCAGGATTTGCAGGCAGTCATCACCCCGATGGTAAACAAGCCAAGAAGCGAAGAACCGGCAAAGCCTTACAAGGAGCTGATTACCTCACCCGTCTATTTCTCCAATGAGAAGTGGCAGGAATGCCTTTCGTCACACGGCATCATCGTGGATACGGAAGCCGGAACACTGACCGTCCAGTCGGAAAAAGTCAGTGCCGATATGGTCTATGACCTGACAGAAGAGGAATTATCCGCACTGGTATCTAATTCCATTGAAGAGCATCCGGTTGAGAAACGCCTGGAGATTCTGAACAATGTCATTCAAAATGACTATTCCGATAAAGTCACATTGGAATCGCTGAACAGCAAGGAGCGCATCAGCACTGCCCTGCACCCCGAAGTGGAGCAGGATCTGGCTATGCGGAACCAGCAGGAACAGGACTTGCTCCTGCCATTGGAATCCGATAACAGCCTTGCACCGCACTCTACCGAACAGACCGTACTGCAAGAAGACGAACATATCATCAGAGAGTCACAAGAAGGAGCCTTGATTGACGGACGGGACTTGTCATACATCAACGAAAACAAAGGCTGGTACCGGGAAGGAGAACACGGACGTGAGGTGGAAGTGGAAGCCATCGCCGTACAACCGGCAGAAACAGAGGGCAAATACAAGATGACCGCCATTATCAACGGAGAACCCATCACCCATGAAATCAGCCAGAAACAGTACGACAAGTTCCTGGCAGTCGATGACTACCACCGCATGAAGCTCTTTTCCAAGATATTCAACGAAGTGGATATGAAGACCCGTCCCGAAATGAGCAGCGGATTGGGGACAAAGATATTCGCCGCACTTGCCGCAGGTGCGGTAGTGCTGTCGGATGTCGCCCACGGGCTGCACCATCCCTGTCCGGAATTTTACGGAGAGCGTTTCAGTTCCGCACCCCGTCCTTATTTCAAGCCGGGAGTGGACTCGCCGATGGATGTGGCAGCAAGGAACTTTGAAGCGCAGATGAACAAGGAGGTGGCAGAGATGCGCAGAGGATTTTAAGGAATAAAAGGAACACGGAAATGGCAAACGGAGAACTGACATACGATGACTTCCTGCAACGGCTGGACATTCAGGATATACTGATGGACGCAGGCTATCACCTGAACAAGCGTGACGGCTTGCGTTATCCGTCCTATATCCGCACGGACAGCAACGGCACACGCATCCGGGGTGACAAGTTCATCGTCACACCGAACGGCAAATGCTGTTTCCAGCCACCACAGCAAAAGCTCTATAATATCATATCCTTTATCAAGGCATTCCCGGAGAAGTTTGCGGAACACCGGAACGGCGTCTCTCCCGACAGGTTGGTCAACCTTGTCTGCAACAGGCTGCTGAACCAGCCCACCAATGACAGACCTTTGCGCATCATCCAACCCAGACGGGAGAACACTCCGTTCAGGCTGGATGATTACGACATCCACCGTTTTGACGTGAAAGACAGGGAGACTCACAAGCGTTTTTATCCCTACTTCAAGAACCGTGGCATCGACATCTTCACACAACGGGCTTTTGCCGACCATTTCTTTCTGGCTACCAGACACCGTTCAGACGGTTTGGCGTATGCCAACCTTGCCTTTCCACTGGTACTTCCCAAAGAGCCGGACAAGATTGCAGGACTGGAGGAACGAGGCCGTCCCAAGATGGACGGTAGCGGAAGTTACAAGGGCAAAGCCGAGGGCAGCAACAGCAGCGAGGGCTTATGGATAGCCAATTTCAGCGGTGAGCCTTTACAAAAGGCAGGCGGCGTTGCGTGGTTTGAAAGTGCCTACGATGCAATGGCTTTCTACCAGATACACAGGAATGGCTTTCGGGACAACCCTGACCTTTCCAAGAAAAGCGTGTTCGTCTCCACGGGCGGCACTCCCACCGATATGCAGATTCGCGGTATGCTTTCCGTCACTCCGGATATAAACCACTACTTGTGTTTCGACAACGACAGTGCCGGGCGTGAGTTCGTGAAGAAGTTCCAAGCCATAGCGGAATCCATGCACATCAATTCCGACCGTATAAAAGTATTTCCCTTGATGCCCTGTTACAAGGACTGGAACGATGCCCTGCTTGGCAAGACAGGCGAGGAATACCTTGACAGCATCAAGGACGCGATTATCCCATTGGGAGCACCACTCGGTACAACGGGGTGTGCAACCGACAAGGAAGAAGAACACCGACAACCCAATATACACAGATAAGAGCCATGCAACAACCGATATACAGAGAGATTTCGCTACGACCGCAAACGGCACAGTTCTTCATTGACGAACTGACCTTGCTGTTGCTTTGTCCCGTGGGACTGGTCTATGGAGGAATGGAGAACGCCCCTCTTGCATCTATCGCCACCCTCCTTGCCGTTCTCCTTTCCCTCATTTTGATTTACCGGCTTATATACCTGAAACGCATACGCTATCACGTCGGTAGCGAACAGCTGACTGACGAGCATGGCGTGTTCCAACGCAGTATCGGTTACATCGAATTGTACCGTGTGGTGGACTTCCACGAACAGCAGAGCTTGTTGCAGCAGATTTTCGGACTAAAGACTGTCACGGTGTTGTCTATGGACAGGACCACGCCCAAGCTGGAATTGACAGGTCTGCCCAAACGAATCAATATCGTGGATATTATCAGAGAGCGTGTAGAGTTTAACAAACAACGAAAAGGAATCTATGAGATCACCAATCACTAAAATAACGATGCTCCTATTCGGCATCATCTTGTCTGTCACGGCGAAGGCGCAGATTGTCACGACCAATCCGTTGGAATATGTGGCATTGGCAGAAGGCAACGAACTGATTCTCGGCAAAGTCAAAGACCAGATGGACGGGCAGAAGAAAACCGCCCTTTTACAGAATACCATTGCCGCAGAGTTCGAGCAGATGCGCCAGTGGGAGAAGAAATACAACAACTACCTTAAAACGGCAAGCGGTTTCGCATCCTCGCTGAAAGCCTGTACCCACCTGTACAATGACGGTGTGAGGATTTTTATCTCGCTATGCAAGTTGAAGAAAGCCATCAGCGACAATCCACAGGGCATTGTCGCCGCAATGAGCATGAACAACCTGTACATCGAGACCGCAACCGAACTGGTGACGGTATTCTCCCTGCTCCGTGATGCCGTGGCAAAGGGAGGCAAGGAGAATATGCTTACGGGAGCGGAACGGAGCCAGACCCTATGGGCATTGAACGACCAACTGTCCGCATTCCAAAAGAAACTCAACTTGCTTTACCTGAGCATCAGGACTTACACGATGACGGACGTGTGGAACAACGTGACGGCAGGTATGCTGGACAGGAACAATGGTGAAGTGGCACGAATGGCAATGAACAGGTGGCGCAGGGCAGCAACGGTAAGATAAAAAGATGGAGGAAAGAGAAAATGAGACGGGCAATCTTTATCATAATCACACTGCTGTGCATAGGCGTGAAAGTCCACGCGCAGATAGACCCCACCCTTGCCGGAATGGTTCTCATCTATACCGAAAAGTCCAAGAAGACCTTGAAGAACCAAGAGAAAATCATGCTCCTGCAAACCACCGGTCACATTTGGACGAAAGAGGAGGTAGAAGCCGTCACCGACCTGCAACGGGAGTTCAATGATTATCTGGATTCATTCCGTTCGGTCATCAGTTACGCCGCACAGATATACGGCTTCTATCACGAGATAACGCATTTGACAGAGAATATGGGCGAGTTCACCGGGCAACTCAGGAAAAGTCCAGCCAATGCCGTAGCAGTAGCACTCTCCACGAACCGGAACAAGATATACCGGGAACTGATATACAACTCCGTGGAAATTGTCAATGACATACGCACGGTCTGCCTGTCAGACAACAAGATGACGGAGAAACAGCGGATGAAAATCGTGTTCGGAATCCGTCCCAAGCTGCAACTGATGAACAAAAAGCTGCGACGGCTGACCAT
The DNA here is from genome assembly GCF_023656845.1 of Parabacteroides sp. Y3-G-102. Lineage (NCBI taxonomy): Bacteria > Pseudomonadati > Bacteroidota > Bacteroidia > Bacteroidales > Tannerellaceae > Parabacteroides > Parabacteroides sp. Y3-G-102. The sequence continues at coordinate 129,003 of NZ_JAMOKU010000002.1, forward strand.
GGCGGTGAAATACACCTCGATGGGTGACGTGTGGGCAGAAATCACGGAACGGGAACACCCCAAAGCCAACAAAGCAGAGATAGCCAGGTCTGCCATGAAACGGTGGAAACGAAGCGGAAAGGCCGGTGCTTTTTAACATAACGAGAATGTAAAAACTAAAAGATATGGGATTCTGGGGTTCATTATTAAAGACAGGCGGCAAAGCCGCAGGAGTGACAGGCAAAGCCGTTGGTGGAGCCGTATTGCACCCATCACAGACCTTGCGAGGGGCAGGAAGCGCATTGAAGACGGCAACCGTAGGAGCCGCGGCCGGATATGTCGGCTGGGAGAAACTGACCACCGACAAAAGCGTGGTGCGCATCGTGAGCGATGCCGTCATCGGAGAAGATACCACCAACGCCATCAGCGGCACGGCGAAAGCGGCTACCGAAACGGTAAACAAACTTACCGGCAAAGCCGAACAGACTTTTGACAGCGTGAGCCAGGCGTCAAGTTCGCTCTCTTCCACGCTCGATGGAGCGTCCAATTTTTTAAGCGGTGTTTCCAACGGGAATGCCGGGAATATGTTAGGCAACTTCTTCAGCAACCTCGCGCATGGCAGAGTATCGGGATTAAGCATAGTCGGATTGATTGCCGGGGCATTCCTCGTGTTCGGACGTACAGGCTGGCTCGGCAAGATAGCCGGTATCTTCTTGACCATGATGATGATTGGCAACAACACCCGACGCCTGCAAGAAGCGTCCGTTACCGACAATCAGCGTCAAGCCCGTCCACAGCAGGAACAGGAGGAACAGACCCATAGCGGAGGAATGAGAAGATAAGACAGTCATAACACAATACTATTCTACAAATGAAATACACGGAAGAAATGATTCTACAGTCCCCAAGCGGCTATTGTATGCCCTTTGAGGAAGAAAAGAATAAAGAGGTAACCTTATCAAAAGGTTACGGGGAACAGAAAGATGCCGTCACCGGAGAGACATCCTTTCATCACGGCATAAACTTCCATGCCAGTCACCGTCCTTTGGCGGCAGTGGCCAGTGGTGTCGTGTCAAGTATCGGTACGGACAAAGAGCATGGTGTATATATTGTCATACGCTACGGCAAATACGAAGTGACCTATGCGCATCTTGCTAATATATTCATCCGTTTCGGACAAAAGGTAAAAGCAGGTCAGACGGTAGCCATCAGTGGAAACGACCTTCACATGGAAGTGGCGTTTGACGGCGAGGAACTGAATCCGATAGAGTTCCTGACCATGCTTTACGGCAATATCCAGGCACTCGGCAAATCGGGACACGGTGCGGCACACGAGTTCACTCCGTTTGACGGTGAGATCAAAACCAGGTACGACCGTGACAAGGAGGAAATCGAGGAACTGATGCTCCGGTTCCTTCCCGTCTATATGGAAGACCTGTTCCGTGGCGAGTACATCGTACCCGAATATACAGAACAGTCCCTGCGTAATGTGTTCACCGTGGGAGCGGCCAAAAACTACTTCTTTGAGTCGATGCCGAGCATGGCGAACCCTTTGGGCATAGGCGGCCGTGCCTTGCCTTTGGCGGGCAAGGTACAGAATCTCCTGATAGCGGATTTTCTGAATTATCTCGCTCTTAGGCACAATGTCTATCTCTCCACCATGAGCGAGGAAGTAAAAAAAAACTTCAATCCGAGGCAGTAGCCGACAGTGGCATTATCGACCCGTTGTCGGAACTGGAGATAGATGTACAGAGCTTCGATATTCCGAGAATGGTGTCCGTCTATCCCGACCGTGCCGGAGTCCGATGGTGGACGAAAGCATGGTTCAATAACCGGGAGGAAGGCGAACATTCCGTAGAAATCGACCGGATGGCCGCCATCCGTTTCATTCAGGACCGGATAGAAAAGGATGAATGGCTGGAAGAGTTCTTCCCCAAGCAGATGGAGATATACCACAACGCCATAGAGCAAACCAAGGAACAACTGTTGAACCAATTGAATTATTAAAATATGGGCGAAATCAAGCATACAGCACGCTTTGCGGAGATAGAAAGGATATTCGGTGACTACTTCAATAGTCACCTTGCCCCTGTCATGCGAGACACGCAGGACTATCTCAACCGCAAACAAGCGGAGGAAATGGCAGCGTATTCCACCAGTGCAGCCGGCATCCTCGGTTCTATGGCGGCAGCCGCTAATCCGATGATGGATCCGTACCAGACACTGAAAGTGACCGGGGAATGGAACTCCAAGACCACGGAGGACTATCTGGAAATGTGCAGGGAGAAGATTGCAAACAATAAGGAGATACAGGCAGACCTCGCATTGTTGGCAAACGAGTGGCGTTCCACCGTGGTGGATGAAATCGGCAGGGAAAGATATGATGAACTGTCCGGGCAATTAGGGTGCGACCTCGCTTACGCATATACGGAATACCGTATCGGAGAGTTGATGATGGGCAAGATGGTCAAAGACAATATGCCCAAGTCTTCCGCTGAATACATCATGCGCAAGGCGGCACAGAACACGCTTTTCGGGCTGTCATACACATTGAACCAGTCACCGCTTGCCGCAGAAATCGAGCGACGTGGGGAAGCAGCCTACAAACCGTCCAAACTGGAAAAAGGGACAGGCAAAGTCATCGGTGCAAGCATCGATGCCATATCACTCGGCGGTACGGGAAGCTGGGCGAGCTTCGCCAAATTTGTCGGGGCTGACCTGGCATTTTCAGCACTGACTTCCTCCAAGGACAAAACAGGAAACACAGCATCCGTTGAAGATTGCATCAGCAAGGGCGTATTCGGAAGTGAGAGGAATGTCTTTGACAGATTCCGTAAAGAAGCCAAGGAAATTCGAGCCAATGACAATCCTTATATCATCGCCACCAATGAACGGCTGACCAAGAAGATTCCCGTACAGAGTTTTGATTTCAGGGACTGGATGAGCCATAACGCCCAAGCGAAAATGCCGTTTGATTTTATTGCCGGCCAAAAGATAAAAGATGAGCGATACAAGGATATTCCGATGGTCATCGCTCCGGAATACATGGAAACTTATTTGCAGGATATGGAGAAGAAAGAAGAGGTTAAAGGTCAATCCGCGCTTGCAAGCAATCCGGGACAATCGGGAAACACCCATACCGCACAATCCGTCCAACAAGCCAATGAAACGGAAACGACGGAAGAATCAAGGGAAGAAACAGCCATTGAATCAGGACAGAACCGACAGGCAGGACAGCAAACCGCCAATGCCAACGAAAACGGCTGGGGCGATTTTTTCTCAACCTTGGGATTGAGTGGCATGGGAGACATAAGCAAAAATTTGGGTTATGTGCTTGCCATGTTGCCGGATATTCTGGTGGGTATGTTTACGGGCAGGACAAAATCATTGGATTTGGGAGACAATGTACTGCCTATCGCCAGCATCGTCGCCGGCATATTCATTAAGAATCCTATTCTCAAAATGATGATGATCGGACTGGGCGGTGCCAATTTGTTGAACAAGGCAGGACACGAGGCATTAGGATGGGAACGGAATGAATATAACGGTTTGAATACGGGAAACCGTTCCGTCCGATACCGGGTCTATGCGGACGAACCGCTGAATCCACGAATTTCCGGTCCGATACTGCAAGGGAACAACCTTATCGCAACCATAGACCATGTACCCTGCACCATCCAGTTGCCTGAAAAAGTGGTGTCAGCTTACAATGCCGGGGCATTGCCGCTTAATACCCTTGCCAATGCCATCCTTGCCAAGAGCGACCGTACCCAGCAACTGATGTCGCAGAATTACGAAGAGAACGACAGGGAAACGATTGTTCGTACCAGAGGAATACAATAAAACAGCAACAGATATGAAAGAGAAATCACAGTTTGAGAAAAATGCCGCCGACAAACAAGTGGAACTGCTCTCCGGAGCGTTAAACGGGGCGGTCAGTGCGGGCGGCCACTGGCTCAATGCCACAGGAAAGGGCTATCCCAAGTTTTATCCGGCAGGCGTGGCGGTCAGTCCGTTCAACGCCCTGTTCATGGCTCTGCACTCGGACAAGCACGGATGCAAGAGCAACCTCTTCACCTTATATAGCGAAGCAAAGGCAAGAGGCGAATCCGTCAAGGAACACGAAAAAGGAGTACCGTTCCTGTTCTATAACTGGAACAAGTACGTGAACAGGAACAATCCCAACGAGGTCATATCAAGGAATGACTACCAAAAACTTTCTCCCGAAGAGAAGAACCGATACAAAGGCGTACACAACAGGGAGATACGCACATTGTTCAATATCGACCAGACTTTGCTGCCCCACGTTGACAGGAAAGCATACGATGACGCATTGGCAAAATACGGCAACAGTGTCGAGCAAGGATTCGGAGAAAAGGAATTGCGTGAACTCAGGCCGAAATTCAATGCCTTTGTACAATCTATTTCGAGAAATCTGGCACCGATTCGCACGGATGGCAGCGGTGTGGCGCATTATGACAGCCAGAAAGATGCGATATATATTCCACGGCAAAAGGATTTCGCACATTACACCGATTACGCGCAGGAGACCCTTCGGCAAATCATAGCAGCCACCGGACACCAGCAACGCCTTGCCCGTGAGGGAATGGTGATGAAAAACGGGATTCCCCCAACAGAGGATGCCGTCAAGCAAGAACGGCTGATTGCCGAAATCGCTTCGGGTATCAAGATGCTGGAAATGGGACTTCCGGCCCGGTTGTCGGACGAGAGTGTCAAACTGGTGGATTATTGGAACCGTGAACTGAAAGAGAACCCTTGTCTGATAGATGCCATCGAGAGCGATGTGAACAATGCGCTGGAAGTGATACGCAAGGCGGAACGGGGCGAGAAAATCGAGTATGCCACCTATCGCAACCACCGCCAGACAGAACAGATGCGGGAGCAAATGCCCAAGCATTTCTTCGTGGCTGACGAAATCAAGAAGCATCCCGACAAGGAAAACAAGACCATTGTCCTGGTCATCAACAAACAAGGCAAGAGTGCCGATGTGATACTCCCTGCCGGTGCATCCTTGGAGGTGAACAACGAAATCAAGGGAATGAGCAAACAGCGCATACAAAGCGCATTGGAGAAAAGCGGCATTGAGAACGTGCGTTTCTATAATCCGGACGGTGCGTTGGGCTACCGTCCCGATGACCGTTACTTCGCCGAAAAGCAGATAGAGGTGGCGCGTTTGAAAAACTGGGCATTGGAAACACTCTCCACCATCGATGCGCACCCCGCGGTGAAGCAAGCTGACAAACCCTGGTTTGAGAAGATACAGATGGTACAGGATGACAAGAACCGCTGGGCTTTGTTCATCAAGCCGGAAGGAAAAGCCGGTTACAGCGTCTATCCCGAAAAGGATGACCTGAACCGTTTCTTCACCACGCTGAAACAGTCATTGGATAATATAGACAAGGTGCGTGGAGAATTGGCCAGAAAATACTATGCCCTTGCCGAGAGCAAGCCGGATCTAAAAGTGGACCTGTTCCACACGGCAGATGAAAGCATTGACTTGAACCGCATACAACGAGTGGCCGTGTTCAAGACAAAGAACGGGGCGATACTCTGCGCTCCCACCATTGACAACCAGAAACCGCAGCCCCGAAGCGTCACACCACAGCAATGGCAACGGATGTGGGTCGCCGAGGACAGGAACAGTTTCAAACAACATCTGGCGGCAACGCTTTTCGCGGACGTGCTGAACAAGAGCCAGGCACAGGAACAGACCTCTTCCGAAAAACAGGAGTCGGAAGTGGAAACGAAAATCAGCCGTGACGAGGAAATCAAGCACGACCAGCCTAAAGAGGAAGTTGAAGAAGAGGAAGAGGTATCAAAAGGAATGCACCGATAAACAGACAAAGCAATGAGCAAGAATAAAGAATATGCGGAAAAATACGCCGTTTTTGCGATGGAACAGATGCGCAAATACGGCATCCCGGCCTCCGTGACCTTGGCACAGGGCATACTGGAGAGCAGCAACGGGCAAAGCCGTCTGTCTCTGAACGAGAACAACCATTTTGGTATCAAAGCCACTCCGGGATGGATTGCGCAAGGTGGCAAATACGGTATTTACACCGATGACAAGCCCAACGAGAAGTTTTGCAGCTACGACAGCGTGGGCGATTCTTACGAGCATCACTCCAAATTCCTTGTAGAGAACAAACGGTACGCGGAATGTTTTGACCTGTCTCCTGACGATTACAAGGGTTGGACGGAAGGACTTGCCAAGGCCGGGTATGCAAGTGGCGGCAATTATGCCCAAAGTCTGCAAAAAATCATTGAAGCAAACGGGCTGCAGAAGTATGACCGGATGGTCATGGCAGAAATGAAGGCAAAAGGATTGGAAACAGGAACCGGACAAGCGGTTACGACAAACGCCTATTCATTCCCGGTCGAGCGCGAAGAGTTCCTATTTGTCACTTCACCGTTCGGAATGCGTACCGACCCCATGAATGCTGACAAACAGCAAATGCACAAGGGTATGGACATCCGCTGTAAGGGCGATGCGGTGTTGGCTACCGAGAATAACGGCAAAGTGGTGGCGGTAAACCAAAATGCCAAAACCGCCGGAGGCAAGTCCGTAACCATTGAATACGAGAGGGCTGACGGAAGCAAGATACAGAACACTTATATGCACCTATCCTCTGTTGATGTCAAGGTGGGTGACAAGGTGCAAGCCGGACAGAGACTCGGTATGTCAGGCAACACCGGCACACGGACTACGGGCGAACACCTGCATTTCGGAGTGGCACAGATTACCGCTGACGGACAAAAACGAGACATTGATCCCGCAATCTATCTGGCAGACATTGCCCAAAAGGGAAACATCAAGTTGCAAGCCTTACATAATGGCAACGACCTGTTGGTTAAATACAAGACGGAGGTTACTGCCACTCCCCAGGAAACAAAATCACAAAGTCCTGAAGAATGGATGAAGAAACTGTTATCATCGGAAGACAGCGGTGTCGGACTTTCAGGAACGAATGACCCGATTATGGATATGGTGGTCAAAGCCTTTTCCTCGCTGATGATGCTGGCGGTAGTCATTGACAACAAGAACGAGGAAGAACAGAAAGAAGCCATTTCTGAAATGGCAGGTAGCCGGAAGGTGGAACTGACTTCATTGTTGCCCCACATGAAAGCCTGTGCCATTATAATCAACGAAAGCAATAAAGCCGTGTTGCAAGCAGATAACGGAGCCGTGCAGGTTTCAAGGGAGTTAAGCGCAAGCGAATTGAGCCGGCTGTCCGCCACTTTGAATAATCCTGAACTCTCGGAGGAAAGCAAACGGATGCGTGTGGCAGGAATGGTCAATACCATTGTTCTTTCGCAACAGGCTTCACAAAACTTCGAGCAGGGAATGTCGGAACAGCAGAGCCAAAACGAACAAATCAGAAGATAATGAAACGCGTGATGATGGAAATAGGATTGTTGGTCATCGGGCTGTCCCTTGCAGGACTGCACACCCTCGTATGCTACCGGCTGTTCGGCTTGGTGGCGACACTCGTGATTGTGGGTGTGCAGGTTGTCATTGCATTAGGGATAGTCTGGATTAAAATCCGTGCGCCCGATTAAAGACGGAACGTATATGCGAGTAGTTCACATTTAATAGGATATCCCGGTCAAATGGTCTTGGTTAAATAAAACTACAAGCAATATGATTAAGTGTAATGTAACAGTGTGCGGAACTATCAGCAAAGCGGCTGTAGTGCGCACCAACAATGAGAACAAGGCGTTCACGGCATTTGCCGTAAATTGCGTGATTCCGGCAAGAAACGGTATCAACAAAACGGTGGAAATCTCTGTCGCCAAGGATGGGGAGGAATACAACCGGGCTGACTATACCGTAGGCAAAAGAGTGGAAATTTCCGGTGTGCTGACTTTCAAGAAGCGTGGAGACAATCTCTATTTCAATATGTCGGCTTCATCGGTCAACCTTACCGTGGCTTCAAACGAGGATTCCATCAAGGGCGAAATGCACTTCCGTGGAAAGACAGGCAAGAACATCGAGGAGAAGACAGACAAGAAAGGCAGGAATTTCTTGCAGTTCTCCGCATTTTCTGCGGAAAAGGTCAATGACGGCTTCGAGTACCTGTGGGTACGCTTCTTGGGCTTTGACCGTAAACGTGAGGAGTGGCTGCAACCGCAGACCGGCATCGAGGCCAAAGGTGAACTGGAGCTGTCCGTCTATAACGACAAGCTGAACATTGCCTGCAAGGTATCGGAAATGTCGGAATATGTAAAACAGCCGTATAACCCTAACAACTGACAGTCATGGCCGGTTACAGGAAAAACAGCAATGACGGTCCGTCCGCGGAGGACAAGGCTCTTGACCTCTTTGCGGAAATGATGATCGAGCGCATCGAGACCATCAGCAAGGACTGGACGAAACCATGGATTACCGAAGGCAGCTTAGGGTGGCCGAAGAATCTGTCCGGACGTGAGTATAATGGGATGAACGCGCTGATGTTGCTTCTTCATTGCGAGAACGAGAGCTACAAGATACCGCGTTTCTGCACCTTTGACTGCGTGCAACGGATGAACAAACCGTCCGAAAAGCAGGCAAAGGAGGGCGTGGAGCTACCAAGAGTTTCAGTGAACAAGGGCGAAAAATCCTTCCCCGTGATGCTCACTACCTTTACCTGCATCCACAAGGAGACCAAGGAGAAGATCAAGTATGACGATTTTAAGAAACTCTCCGATGAAGAGAAGAAGATGTACAATGTATATCCGAAGATGCAGGTCTTCCGGGTATTCAATGTAGCCCAAACCAATCTTCAGGAAGCCCGTCCGGAACTTTGGAACAAGCTGGCGAATGGGGATGCCGTAAAGTTGGATGAAAGCGAGAAGATGTCTTTTGAACCGATGGATGTGGTGATCCGTGATAACCGCTGGATTTGCCCTATCAAGCCGATGCACCAGGACAAGGCATACTTTTCCATTTCCAAGAACGAGATTGTGGTTCCCGAAAAATCCCAGTTCAAGGACGGCGAATCCTATTATGGTACTCTTTGGCATGAGATGACCCACAGCACGGGCATTGAGGGGCAACTCGACCGTATCAAACCGTCCGGTTTCGGTTCGGACGAATACGCCCGTGAGGAACTGGTGGCAGAATTGGGCAGCGCATTGGTGGCACAGCGTTACGGTATGAGCAAGGCATTGAAAGAAGAGAGCTGCGCTTATCTGAAATCCTGGCTGGACCACTTGAAGGAATCGCCCCAGTTTATCAAGACCACACTTCTGGATGTAAAAAAGGCAACCTCGCTCGTTACACAGAATGTGGATAAGATAGTGCAGGAACTGGAACAGAAAAACAAGGTGCAGCAGGATAACGGACAGCGGAATGAGGTCAAACAGTCCGTACCCGAAGGAAAGGTGTTCTACTCTTCCGTAGCCTATCTGCAATCCACCGATGACACCTCACGACTGGATGCGCTTCGGGAGAAAGGCGATTATGAGGGATTGCTCCGGCTTGCCAAGGAGTATTATGACGGCGATGGAATCAACGAGCAATATACCTTTGTCTCTCCTCGCCAGAACAAGGGTGATGATCTGCTGATAGAAGACAAGGATTTTGCCGTGATCTATAACAACAGCGTGGGAGGATCTTACGAGGTGATGCTGAAATACTCGGAGCAGGAAATCCGTGACCATATTACACGGTATGGTGTCCGGCTGGCAAGCAGTGACATAAAAGAGGTTGCCAAAGACATGGCGGCCGAGCAGTTCTCTGCGATGACAAAGCAGCGTACTCCTGTCCTTGAAATGCCAAACGGAGATATTCTCCATATCGGGTATAACAGGGATGCCGACACCCTTGATGTCGGCACGGCGACCAATGCCGGAATTGCCGTCAGCCACAGTTTCCCATACGACCACGACAATTCACTCGATTCCAATCTCCAATCCGTCAATGAAAAGCTGAATGAAATGGAGCAATATCAAAAAGAGGAGTTGGAATACAGTGGCGGGATGCACCGCTGAGTATAAAAGTCTGTTATCTGTTCTGTTCAGCCGTAGAGAGTCGTCCTCTCTGCGGCTGAATTGGTTTAGTCCCACCGATAAGTCCTACTTACACAAAAAAGAGAGTGATTTTCATGTTAATTGGCCGCAAAATATCGGCACTATTCTGAATTAGTGCCGAAAATTTGTTATCTTTGAAGTCGAAGAAAGGAATAATAATCACATGAGCAACGAGACGACGACATTCATACTTGACTATGCTGAAGTTCATCGTGACTTTAGTTTAGGAGATTTGTTTGCTTATCTACAAGAGAAGACAGGCATCAAAAAATCCTCTTTGTCCTGGTATCTGTTCAAGCTCGTGAATGAAAATGTACTGGTCAGAACAGGGAGGGGAACGTATGCCAAAGTGATGAAGCAGGTCTTCTCACCCCAACCGATAGAGGAAGTGAAGGAGGTTTACGGTTTGTTGCAATCGGATTTTCCATTTGCGAAATATGATATCTTTGCAAATCTAACTCAGGAGGCCGAGTATCACCGGAATCGGTGGCCGACTATCCGCCGGAATATCTAGTTTGGAGGAAAGAATATGTGCTTGGATGAATTAAGAAGCAATATAGCAATTAAGCAGAAAAAAGGATTACCGTTTATATGTGCTTCTATAATTATATGGTTATTGATACTAATTGTAATATTGTTGGACTTGCCACAAAATACAGAGAATTTGCTTGTATTTTGTTGCTCATGCCCGTTATTACCGATTTCTTGGGCGATTGGTAAAATATTAAAGGTCGATATCTTTGATAAAAGCAATCCGCTCGGTAATGTAGGATTTCTATTTACCTGTAATCAGTTTTTGTATTTATTGATTGTAATGTGGGTATTTAATGCTGTACCCGATAAAATGGTAATGGTCTATGCAATGGTATTTGGTGCACATTTATTGCCATATTCGTGGTTATATAAGTCGATAAGCTATCGGATATTCGCAATTATCATCCCTGTTTTATCACTTGTTATAGGGTGTATTTTTTCTGAACTTTTTATTGCACTCACGCTTATCTTGGTTGAATGTATATTTGTTGCTGCTTTGTTTGCAGAGTTGGGCAGATTCACTAACAAGTAATCGTCAACTTCAAGTTTACCGAACTGATAAAATCCCTTTAGGAACTAAAGGGCGCACTTCTATACTCTCCTGTCGGGAGTATCGTGCGTCCTGCGGAGCTTCATTCTCCGTCAGCAGAAAGAAACTGCCAGACGGAGAATGTTTCGTCACTTCGTTCCGTCAAGGTGGCTACACCCCCTTGCGCCGCTAAAGCGGCTATCCCCTGTGGATTTGCCGTCCGCAAACAGCATAAAATGCTGTTCGCCGCCAGCAAGTTTGGAACTGGAAAATATTGATTTTGGAGGGCATGAGATGAAGAAAATTATATATGCATTACTTGTTGGAGTGCTTATTTTTACATTATGTGCGTGTTCACAAAATAAGCACTCGACAATGTATATAAAGCCAAGTGAATTATCAGATGAAACGATGGAAGTCCTCGATTTGTTCGATGATGAAATTCAATTCTTTGATATTTCTTTTGATGAGACTGTAAAATCGTATGCAATATCGGTTTGGGGTTATCGTGATGGTGAATGGGCTGAAGATGGAATGACTGTCGGAAATATTGACCATCTGACTGGGAGAATAGCCGTTAGACTAACCGAAACCAGCTGTGATTTATATACCATTGATGAGAGCGGTCATGTTAAGTACAGTTTCCCAACTTTGGAAACTCAATTTGATGAATCCATGGGGATTGGCGGAACAAAAATTGATCGGGAGACACCGATTGAGCTAAATAAGGAGATACCGATTTGGTTCAAAATTGGGACAATAACCAATAGCATGAAAGCTATGGATATAACTGATGACTTTAGAAATGCAGAGTGCGATGCAGGAATAGCCATTACACTCACAGCATCTGATAAAATAGTTGAGTAATTAAAATAAATTCAAAAACCAAATACAGAAAATGTCCGATAAAGTCATAGTTGTAGCCATTAGATAAATTCAACTTCAAGTGCTTGCAGCAACTCGTATATCTGTTCTTCGGCTTCTTCCATATCCGACACAATATCCTTGATATGATAAGGTGCGCCATTTCTGCCGTGTCCGTCATCGCCAATCCATAAATAGGCTTCATAACCCGGGTCAAAGTCCTCGTAATATCGCTTCATACCGGCAATAAGCGTGTTGATGTCTTCATCCTGCATATCGGCATTGAAATTGAAGTCCTGCCCGTATTTGGTATAGCGTTGAAACTCAAATTGTATGCTTGTCTTGTTCTCGTCTTCAACGCTTATGCTCCAGCCTTTTTCTTGGGCAATGTCCGTTACTTTCCGTATCTGTTCTTGGGTAGTCATACTCATTGTTTTTTGTGGGGAGACCTCTCCAATCTCCCCACTGGTTGATTTAATCCGTTATCTCAAAATAATATTCCTGTTCCTCGTTCGACCATTCAGCGGTCATTGCATCCGCTTCCCTCCACAGTTTGTCATAGAGAATGGCTCTTTGGTTGTCTCTCTCGTGCCACTGCCATATCTTGTGATTGAGGACAAGGCAAAGTTCCGTCCAATACTTGTAGTTGTCTTTCCATTCGGACTTGGCTCGCCTGTATGTGTCGGCTATGGCATTGTTCCCGAACTTGTCAGCAATGGAGAAGTCCTGCCAAAAGGTAGTTATCGGCTCGTAACCGTTCATCTCTGTTATGTTCCATCTTGGAATAGTGATTTGCAATGCTCCCATACTTATTATTGTTTATGGTTTTCGTAATACTCTTCGGGCAAATGATAGAGGTCGTTCTCCGCCAAATGGTCTATGGCTTCCGCTGCCAGACGGCACGCCCACTCGTTGCGCTGGTCATATCTTCCCTTGTGCCAGTTCTCCGCCAACTGCTCCATAAAGTAGAACATCAGTTTGGCTTTCTCGTTTACCAAATAGCGGTGGTCATCTGCCAATGCCTTGCCTACCTTTCGGGGTGAAGCCATTTTTCCGTTCACATAGTTTGAAAACTCGTCCGCAAAGCGTTTGTCGTTCTCCGATAGTTGATTGTTGTACTCCATTTCTAATGAATTTTGATGTTAAACATTTTTTCTTTTCCCTTTGCTTGAAGCTGTCAAACTTCGCCACCGGGATATGTTTTATGTGCGTTAAAGACTGTGGGGTAAGGGAGATAAGACAAGTAAACAACCAGGGAGTTAATGAAATACCACTAATGGCACATTCGTGGAAAACTGTCGTTAAGTCCACTGAATTGTTAGCGCAAGCGGTACTTGGCATTCTACCTCCATAGTACCTTTGCACAATAAAACAATGCCGAGTGGCGTGATGGCCGGCTCTAAGGAGAACCTCCGATGACTATAATGGGAGATTATCCTATAAAGGTTTTAGGATATAAATTCGGCAAAAGTTTTTATTTGTTGCCGACATTATACAAAAGGATATATATGCAGTACATTATAACAGTTCGCATTTAAGTCCTATATAACAGAAATCGCTACGGTAATCAGCAAGTTACCGTAGCCACCTGCTACAATGTGTATCATAACAAGTGGCTGACGAAAGAACAGATTAAGCGGTCATTCGCTTACGGATTTGCCGGGCGTTCTTCTGAACAAGCCGGATAATTCGGTCGTGGTATTCCGTAGCCTTATTGCAAAACCCTCTTGACTGCAATACCTTGAATGTTTCAAGGCTCAATTCAATGGTTTCAACACGCTGGTTGTCAATCCGTGCAGAAAATACCAACGACTGTGGTTTGAGATAATATTCGCATTGCCCGACACAATGATGCAGGGCGTTCCCCTCCTTGTAATAATCATCCACGCTCTCCAACACGCTGACTACAATCAGTCCGTCCGTGAATGACAGTCCGAAGAATTTGCTTTTCAACTCTCTAAAACGCTCCTCGTTCTCCTTTGCCTTTTTCCTTTGTTCCTCTCGCTCCTCCCGTTCTTGGATAATCCTTGCCCGTTCTTGGTAGCGGTCGTGTTCGGCTTTCAAGTCTAATGGACAGACATAATGGGCATTGTGAATATCCTTGCCACACCTTTCAAGTAAGCGGATGTAATCTATCCAAAGAGAAATATCTGCTATATGATAGCCATTGCGTAAGACTATCTTGTAAGTGTTCCAATACAAATCAAAGTACATTGAATGTTGCAGGAAGTAGTTCAAATCAGTTTTCCTGCCTGCCTTGAACATCGTTTCGGCTCTGCTGTCTGTCAACAAGGCTTCGATAAGCCGTGTCGGTTCGATGTCAGCCAATGAGCCTTGCAATCCGTTGCGCCTTAACTTTGGAGTGGCAGAATAATATGGATAGACCTTGCAGTCGGCAATCCGTCTATACACATAGTTGTCTCTCCGTAACTCCAGACAGCCGTCCAAAACAAAAGTGTCCGCGTAATGTCCGAGTGTGCGTTTCAATGCCGTTATCTCCGTCTTGCCGTTATCATCCACCCAATAGCGTGCAATCTCCATAGAATAATACTCCGCCTTCCTGCCTTTATGGAAGTTTACGTTCATAAGAAATACACGCTGTACCTGTAAACCGTCCTGTGTGGCAAGTGTGGAATAATACGCTTTGTCCTTAAATGTCCTGCACTTGGTGTCCAGTATTTCCAGTCTTGCACCGCAATGTGGGCAACGGCACACCTTTTTGTTACTCTCGTTCCATTGATAACCGCAATCCATACAGGTCGTTTCTCCGTTTTTGGTGCGGTATGCGTAATGGCTGATACATTGACGAAATGCCCATAACTCCTGTTTCTTTGTCTGTGGCAGTAACCGACCGTTGGCGGTTACTACCTTATGCTGTAATCTCGTTTTCGCTCTCATAGTCCTAAATCAAATAATGTCGGTTGTTCGGGTTCTTGTCTGACCGCTTTCGGGGTCGGTTTCGGTTTGCTGTTTCGCTGTTGGATTTTACGCAGTTCCTCGTTTTGGTAGGCTTTGAGTGCATTCTCCCTCGCTTCGGCTTGTTCTTCAGGAGATAGTTCTACTCTATGGTTGACTATCACTCCGCAGTTGACCGCCTTACCCACTTCTATATCATCTTCATCATAGTAATGTACCCCAAGCGAATAAACCTCGTCATCGGTCATACCGCAACCGCCCTCTTTACAGATTGCCATTGCCTGGTTGAGTATGAATGTCACGCAATCGTCCAAATTCTTGTTCTCTTTGGCATACGACACTGCAAAGAGTTCATCAGTCTTGGCTCTTTCGTCCAAATATACCTTAATTGCCTGCTTGAAATGTTCTGTTCCTTTCATGATGTTTGTTATTTTGCTTGATAATAGATACTTGGTTCACTTGAAACATTGTATATGTACGCTCCGCACCTTACCAAAAGTGCTTGGTTTCCGTAGTACATCCGTTTCATTCCTTTGATACTGCCTGTGTGGTGAAAATTTGGAAATCGGCTGATATTGTACCGCTTCCCTTGTTCCTTTGTCATTCGTCTTGTCCTCATAGCGTTTAGAAATGATAGTCAATAACTCCACCTATGTAAAGCAGTTTTCCCGGCTCAAACTGGCTGACCGTCTGTAAAAACGAGTAAGACTGCTCGGCATAGCCGTTAACACCATACTCATCCATATAGAACTGATAACCGAGGTCAAGCGGATTTTTGAGAAATTTTTCAAGCTGGTACACCGCCCCAATCCACATCATGCAGTTTTCAACGGTAACGGCTTGTGCCTTTTCTTGGATGGCTGTAACAAATTCCTTTTTCCACTTGTCCGCACCGCCATTGTATCGGATTGTGTTTTCTCCCACAAGAGTGAACATCCCTTTGGGCAATGACTTTTCTATCAGATTGGCAATATGGAATTTGCGTTCTTCCTCGTCTATCTCCGAGCAATAGTCATAATAATGTCCGTCACCTTGTTCAAGGGTATTCTCATTCAAATAGTAATCCTTATCAACCCTCGTTTCCGTGATTTGAAAAATCTTGCTGTGCATAATCTGTCTGTTTTAATCGTTGAACTTTTGTCTTTTTTTCTTTTCCCTCATTTTGAAGCCTTTATCGGCTTTCTTGTCGGGATCTGAATTTTACGTGCAACCAAGAGACTGTGGAAACAGAGGGATAAGACAAGTAAATGGCAGAGGAATTGATGAAATACCCAATTTACGCCTGCCGGAAATTGCGGAAAGCTGTTGTCAAGTCCACCAAGCCATTAGCGAGCAGACCTGCATAGCGGTACTTGGCATTCCCTCACCGCAGTACCTTTGCAAAGGAAAATAGAGCCGGCAAGATGAGCCGGAGAAGTTCATAATTCGATAGAATTTCATTTTATATAAAAGTCGAAAGCATTCCATAGAAAAGGAAATGAAAATTTCTCTGCCGGATAAAAAGGGTATTAAACAGACATTTAGGTTATATTAAATGAGGTAAAACAGGTATTGCCATCAAAGAGGGCAACGATGACGACGGACTGAACCAAAATACCGGTTCAGCCCGTTGATACTCAAATTTTATTCTTCCTCTGCCATTGCTTTTCCGTATGCAATGATTTCATCCATTGTAAGCCATTGAGGTTTTTCGTCTTCCTTGAAACTATTATAAAGTTCAGCCATCAGCTTAATTTGCAGATTTACATTGCCTGCCCACAAGCGTCTGATATTCCGATTGCCGTAATCAAGGTAGTATTCGCAATCAGCTTGTAAACGACCTAATAATTGGTACCTGAATACCATATCACGATGTAAAACTCTGTCTATTATCTTTCTCTCATCTGAATTTGTTTCCATATTTGTCATAATCTTTTTATTTTGATTTTTCTTCTCCCTTATTTAGAAGCCTTTATCGGCTTTCTTGTCGGGATCTGAATTTTACGTGCAACCAGAAGACTGTGGAAACAGAGGGATAAGACAAGTAAATGGCAGAGGAGTTGATGAAATACCCAATTTGCGCCTGCCGGAAATTGCGGAAAGCTGTCGTCAAGTC
This sequence comes from Parabacteroides sp. Y3-G-102, assembly GCF_023656845.1. Classification (NCBI taxonomy): domain Bacteria; kingdom Pseudomonadati; phylum Bacteroidota; class Bacteroidia; order Bacteroidales; family Tannerellaceae; genus Parabacteroides; species Parabacteroides sp. Y3-G-102. The sequence goes on from NZ_JAMOKU010000002.1 coordinate 145,952, forward strand.
CATAAGGCATTAGTGGAGCCGACCGGTGGAACGGTACTTGGCGTTCCCTCGCCGCAGTACCTTTGCAAAGGAAAATAGAGTCGGCAAGATGAGCCGGAGGAGTTCATCATATATGACAAGTAAAACTGCTATAATTGGCAGATAGATAGTAGGAACTGTAAAATAGGACAAAGTATAACAACTCCGGCAAATTCCTTCGATATTTGACAGAGTTGTTATAAAGTCCATGTTTTTTCTCATTGAAAGTATAACAAAATAGGCAATACGCATTGATATTTGCCAAACTAGTTATAACTTTGCAATATGATTAAAGAACAATAATGACTGCCGAAAATCAGATAATAGATATTGCCAGAAAACAGAACGGGCTATTCACACGAAAAGACCTGCTGAATGCGGTGCGTTCTGGTATGAAAAACATATCAGAAGGTTCTCTTGTTGTGCTTTTGAATAGGATGCTTGCAGAGAACAAAATCATCAGAGTTTCATACGGGAAATACAAATTAAATGAAGATTTGAAATATGATTTTTTGTATAAGCCAAGCGAATTTATGCTTTCACTCAACAGACATATAAAAGAAAAATTCCCTTTCACAGATTATTGTATATGGCAACCATCTATATTCGCTTCTATGATGTTACATGTACCTGCGGTAAGAACCACATTGGTAGATGTTGAAAGGGAGGCAATGGAATCCGTTTTTATGTCATTACAAAACATGGAATTTGCAATCCCCGTTTTTTTGAATCCGAAGCAAGAAGATGCAGATCGATATATTACAAATCGTGATATGATTATTGTTCGTCCTCTTGTCAAAGAGGCTCCAATAGATATTATTGATGGCTGTCCCGTTCCCACATTAGAGAAAATGCTTGTTGATGCCATATCCGACAAGGAACTACAACATCTTCAAGGTAATGAATTATATACTATATATTCAAACGCCTTCTCGGACTATGAAATCAAAATGCCACGGCTGTTGAGATATGCGGCACGCCGTAACAGAAAACAAAAAGTTGAACAAATTATCAATACAATCAATATATGATACATCCCGATAGCAGGACATTATCTTGGATAGAACAAGTAGCCAAAGACAACAAGATAAAAGATATAGCCCTCGTTGAAAAAACAATCCGTGCATTCTCATTGTTGGAAGCATTAGCCCGATCCGGTTGTCCCTTTTTATTCAAGGGAGGGTCTTCCTTAATGCTTCATCTTGATACCGGCAAACGACTTTCAATCGACATTGATATAATTTGTCCTCCTGGAACAAGGATTGAAGATTATCTGGAAAAGTATTCCGAAGAATATGGTTTTGGAGAGGTTAAATTGGTAGAACGTATCTCTCGTACCGATATTCCAAAACAACATGCCAAATTCTTTTACCAGGTGGCATATCCGGCAGGAGGACGTCAAGACAAGATTCTGTTGGATGTATTATTCGAGGAAATTTATTATGCAAATGTTGTGGAACTTCCTATTCAGAGCCGCTTGTTAAAAACAGAAGGAAATCCCGTAATGGTAAAGTTGCCAAGTAAAGAAGATCTGCTCGGCGATAAATTAACTGCATTTGCTCCTCACACGACTGGGATCCCATTTTTCAAAGGAGAAAAGAATTGTTCAATGGAAATCTGTAAACAGTTATTTGACGTTGCATCGCTTTTCGACATAGTTGGAGACTTATCTGTTACAGCGGAAACATTCAATAAATTTGCGATGGTTGAACTTCAATACAGAGGTGAGAATCCTGATGCAATTCAAAAAGTTTTGGATGACATTTATGATACTGCCAAATGTATAGTAATGCGCGGGCAAGACAGTCAGGAGGAATTTGACCTGATTCAAGATGGAATAAAAAAAGTGCGTGGCTTTATTCATAGTGAAGTCTATACTTTGGAAAGTGCTATTACAAATGCTTCAAAGGCAGCTTATCTTGCCAAACTTATCAGTAAAGGCATAAATGAGATAAAGCACTATAATCCGTCCGAAGCGAATTTATTGGTCAACGTAACGATACACTCTCCACTCTCAACCAAATTGAATAAATTAAAGAAGACGAATGCAGAAGCGTTCTTCTATTGGAGCGAAATACAAAAGTTATTATAATGAGATTTTTAATCGAGTAGGAGGAAAACGAAGTAGTTTTCTTCCTACTTTCGTTTTCCGACCTCTCACACCACCGTACGTGCGGTTCCGCATACGGCGGTTCTTTATCTTACGTGCAATCTGACATAGTAGTCCATCAGACAAGGATAGCCTGCGACGCGGAGTTTATCGTTGGACGCAGCGTGGTGCATTATACCTTCCGCATTTGCCCAATATCCCTTGCTGCTGTTGCCATAGATTCTTGCCCAATATGGCTTGATGCCACATCGTATGAGATTCTTCACCCTTGTCTTAGGTCTCTTCCAACTTTTCCATATGCACATACGTATCCGTCTGCGAAGCCATTGGTCAATGCTCATCAGCGATGTTTTCGCATCTGCATATTTGAAGTATGACACCCATCCGCGTATGACTTGGTGTAGCGCGACCTTCCTGCGTTCATATCCCATCCCGTTGCTCCTGCCCGTCAGCATCTTGAGTTTCGCCTTCAGTTTGAACAGGCTCTTGGAATGGACACACAACCTTCAGCCCTCTCCAGTCTTGTAGAAGGTATGTCCTAGGTACTTCATCCCACGGACATAGCTGACTTCCGTCTTGTCGAGGTTTACTTTCAGGTGGAGTTTCTTCTCGATGAACTTGGTCAGGCCTTCACATACGCGCTCCGCACCCCTCTTGCTTTTGCAGAAGATCAAGCTGTCATCTGCGTAACGCACGAACGGATGACCGCGGCGTTCCAGCTCCTTGTCCAGTTCGTTGAGCACAATGTTGCTCAACAGCGGACTGAGCGGGCCGCCTTGTGGCGTTCCCTCCGTTGTCGGCTGATATACTCCGTTAACCATCACGCCTGCATAAAGGTATTTATGTATCAGGCTTATGACCCTGCCGTCCTTTATGGTGTGTGAGAGCAATTCTATCAGGTAACTCTGGTTTACGGTGTCAAAGAATCGTTCCAAGTCTATGCCTACGGCATATTCATAACCTTCGTCGAGTATTTTCTGCGCTTGCCTCAACGCTCCCTGTGCACTGCGGTTCGGTCGGAAGCCATAGCTTCCCTCGCTAAACTGCGGCTCATACATTGGCGTAAGTACTTGCGCTATACTTTGTTGGATGACGCGGTCCACCAGGGTCGGTATACCCAGTTTGCGCGTCTTGCCATTGTCTTTCGGGATTTCCACCCTGCGCACTGGCATAGGCTTATATTTCCCGTTCAAGATGGAGTTCCTGAGTTCATCGTTGTGGAGTTTCAAGTATGGCAGCAAGTCCTTTGCTTCCATCGAGTCGACACCTCCGCTCCCGCCGTTCGATACTACCTTCCTATATGCTCGGTTCATATTATAGGGAGAAAGGATGAGTTCCATCAGGTGCTTCTCATCTATCTGCACTTCCGCAAGTCTGCCTTCAGTTATCTCCATATAGGTCTGCGCTCCCTCGATGACTTCGGCTTCCAGCCTATCTTCCCGTGGGCAGCTCCCATTCGTTTTCTGCTTTCTTTCCTCCATAGAGTTTCTTCATTAGACTTACTTCAGATAAAGTTCGGCCCTTCCCTGCGTGTCGATATTAGGCAGGTACTATGACCTCTGCTGACTTCTCGCAGTTCGTTGTTACTGCTCGCTTTCGCTCGCCTGCGAGACCTCTCCAGTTATGGACATACTCTTTCCATCTTATGCCTGCCCGATTTACCTTGGGCGATTTCGGATAGTTATCGGACTTCGATTTCCTTAGCAATCTTATCCTCACCCCTAGGCCTCATATCGGGTTTCTGTCCGTCAGACCAGATGTTTGCCGCCGGCTTCCTTCAGATTCCGCCTCGCGGCGGACACCCTTGCCTTTGGCTGTAACCTTCCCACTATCAGGGCGGTTTAGGGACTTGCACCCATTAGAGTATGTTCGTGCTGGACGAACTAATGCAGAAGAGCCGACCCGTCACGGGCAGGCTCTTCTTTGTGAATTGACATTCAACTAATCAATTTGAACAAAAAGAATCTTACACTTGCCTATTTCATATATAGCATAACTTTGGTATGTCTGTTAGCTTCAGTGGGTACATAATTGGAAATACCTCCTTGACTGACCTTTGTTATATTTTCAACAGTCACTCCGCGCCTGCGTAACTCCGTGGCAATATAATCAGCTCTTGATGCGCTCAATTTATTGTTTATATCGGCAGTTCCAGTGGCAGCGTCGGCCGCACCTGCAACAGTCACGGATAATCCGTATTTCTTTGCCACACGCGCCAGTTCATCCAGATTGACCAACTGGGATTTATCGGTCAGTTGAGCCGTGCCGAGCTCAAAGAAGAAATAAACAGGTGAACCGATGCACTCGTTGCCGGAACCTATAAAGGAGAGATAATCCGAATGGCTATAAATGGAAATGCTGTCATTATTCATATCTGGAGACAGCAGGGAATCGGCACCTGTGACATAGAAGTCGTTTACAACGCTACCGTCATTATTAAGTATGGCATTGGCAAATTCAGACTTACTGAACAAACCGTCATTGGACAATGGAGACTTGCCATCCCAATGCCTGTTTTTCAATCTTGCCCGGAGCGAGTTCAGTCCGCTGTAATCGTTTACCGGATAGACATTGCCCAAACTCTCCCGGTCATCAAACATTCTGCTATATTTATCAAGCAAGCCCTCAATTTCCAGAATCTTCTTCAATTCGTTTATCGTTCTCATCGCCCTGTCATGTTGTCCGGTGTATCTGCGATTACTCTCCGATAGCTGTGTGGCGTAACCAATCAGCCACTCGTTCTGCCGGATGTAAGGACTCGCATCAACGGCACGTTTCCAGCCAGCCTTTCCAATCGTAAACGACAAGCCGGCTGACACGGAGAGCATATTATCTCCGAAACGATTAGTTCTACCATAGCCGTCAAAGTCCTGGAATGTGGAAACATTGCCAATTTCCAACAATGCAGACAGCCGTTTACAGATACGGTATTGCCCCTGTATTCCGTATGAAACGGCAAACGGATTATGTCCGTTCTGCGGATTGTGCAATAGTCCCAATCCTATGAATGGAATGATTCCCCAACGAGGATTCTCCACCTTGCCATACCGACATCCAAGCACATTCCACATCAAGTCAGCATGAAAGTGATGGTAGTCATTTGTGACCAGTCCGCAATCTTTGAACTGCGAACCTCCATAACCGATTCTTGCTCCAATCTGCGGAGTGAACCACTTGCCGAGCGATGCGGAAACCGTTGGTCGTACCCGATCAAAAAGGTCAGCACAGCCAATCGGTTTGCCAATGAACGCACTTGCACCACCTTGAAGACTGACAAACCAATTTCCGTTCCAAGGCGATGTCACGAATACACCCTTATGGTAAGTCGGCTCCATAGGCCGGAGCCTCTGTTCGACATCCGTGTACGACTCCAGCTGTACAGTGTCCTTTGTCACAGGTGGTACAGCCGCTTTCATGTGCAGTGAACAGCCCATACCTGCCACTGCCAGAATTAAAAATATTTTCTTTGTCATATTCAACGCATTATTTTGTTTTGTTATCCATTGCAGAAAAACATATTCTGCCGATTACCTCTTTTGCTTCTTGCCGGAAGCCGATCGCATCATTCTGCTTGCCATCATCATGCAACGCCTTGCCCACGCACGGTTATCCTCGTCATCATCCTTTCCCCATTTAAGGTTGCTTTTACTTCCTCCACCACCATGCGTTTCGGCAAATGTAGTGGCGTCGTTGACCATACCAAGGAAGAGGAGCGTGGCGCAGTGCATCACTTCCGCCCCTTGCTCGGTCAGGCTCTGCAACAAAGAACCGTCAAAGACGGATTGCTCCGCAGCTCCCATTTCAGCCACTCTTGCCGAATGCTCTCCAACCAATGTTTCCAGCATTACATCTTTGAGCAGCACATCCACGTTGGAATGGATTTCACGACTGTACTTATAGGCTTCGCCTTTCAGTTCCTCCGTGCGCTCGCCAATGGCATCCATGTCCCTTTTAAGGACTTCAAGCTGTTGGTCAGCCGTCCGTAGCTTATCCTGCTTGTCTTCCAGTTTCGTTTGGATAGAAGCCAGTTCTTTTTCCAACCGTTCCCTCTCGGCTATAATGGCAGCCGTATCTCCTTGATGGGATTGAAGGGTGTGTTCCAATGCCGACAACTGGGATTCCTTTTCCGCTTTCGCTTTTCGGAGGTTATCCACCATAGAGGTCAAACCTTTCACCCTGCGCTCTGCCAGACTTATTTCCACTTTAAGGTCGGACAGTGCTTTTTTGTGTTGAACAACCTGTTCCTCTATATTGGTACATTCTTCCGATAGGTGTCGGCGGTATTCCTCCGTGCTTCGATGTTTTGCCCCAGTTTCGGAAACATTACGTCCCCGTTCCAGTTGCCATTTTTCGTTTACTTGCGAGAGTTCATCGTGTAACATTTTCATTCTTGCAGAAAACTCATATTTGTCCTTTCCTGCAAACATCTTTTTGAACGCAAACTTGCCGTCTTGGATTGGCAATAAGGTAAGGTGCATATGCGGGGTCGTTTCATCAAGATGTACATAACACCCGACAATATTCTCCTCACCGAATCTTTCACTCATGAACCGGTACATATCCTTTGCCCATTCTTCTATTTCCGGCTTTCGTTGAAGCGAAGCATTGGCGGTATTGTTACCGGAACCATACACAACAGCCTGGTCTCCAAAAGCAAGCTGCCGCATTTGAAACTTCGATCCGCCCAGTATAAAATCCACGACCGTGCGAAATTTCGGTTCTGCCAAATCCGAATTGGGATCTTTTATCCCACGCCCGGCAAGGTTTTCAGCCATGCGTTCAGGAATAGACTTGTCCTTGTTTACAGGTCGCACCTTACCGCCCTTTACAATCTCAAAATTCAACCGTTCCCTTTGGCGGTCATAAGTTCCCTTGTCTATGGCGTGTTTCCAGCCGCATTCCGTCCAGTTACGCTGGTGTTCGTTGCTTTGCGCAGTGGTTATGCCTTTCATCACGTTCATGTGCATCACCTGCCATGATTTTTCAGCCATATCATTCGTTTTTATCGGACAACCGATTTGCCCCAGCTTGCTGCTTGTCCGGCAACCACTCCCACCGACCGTAGTCGTGTGGGGTATTGAGTTACCCATACTTCCCTCTGTTTGGTCAACGTGCAAGCACCGCTGCACGCTTAAAATGGCAAGCCTACAAATGTAGGGCATCACGGCCCGTCCGTGGTTATACAATAGTTTTTGACTTACAACATCGGTTGTGGAGTCTATAAAAGGGTGAAATCGCGCTCCTGGTACTTTGCCCACAACGCCCTGAACGGCTGTCGGAGCGTGGCGAGCATATCCGTTTCGCTCGAACTATTGGCCGCGCCGTCATTTCCAGCGTCCAGAATCATCTTGGCGATTATCTTGGATGCCTCCAAAAGTGAAGTCCAGTCACCTTCCAGTTCCTTATGAAAGAACTCCAGGAAATCGGTCGGATCATCGAAGCGTGAGTTTCGTATGGTGCGTTTCAGTCCGGCTACGGCTACACGCTCGACAATCTCTTGGGCAAACTCCGTTTCTGCACCTGCCTTTATTGCCGGCTTGTCGCCCGAATGATCTTTGCCGGATTCATCGGCAAGCCGTTTCCTTCCGGCTTCATGATACTGTCCACAAATCTCTCCCATATCTTCGTCAGACAGATTGCCATTTATCCATTCGGACAAAGCCTTGTCCAAATCATCGGCAAGTCCGGATCCTGTATGACCGATATAAGAGGCAGGAGTTTCGCCACTGGAGAATGGCGCAAAAGTCACGGTAATGACCACACTCTTTGCGAACCTTGTCCGACGAATATATCCCATCTCCTCCAGTTTGTCAAGGAACGCCCTGACGGTAGCCCTGTGCCAGTGCCATTCCACCGCAAGGTCTGAAATGGTCACATGACACTGGTCAGCCTGCAACACATACTCGTGGTTCTTCAAAAAGGGAGCGATAAAACCTGCCGTTGCTTTCTCCAACAGGTCGTAGTAGGCACCGGTCTTTGTCTTCCGTTCACCGACTTTCTCTTTGAGGAAGTCGAAGAACATCATATCTGCCAATACCTGATTGGCGGCTCTATTCTTGTCTTTCATCATTTCATTTGATTTTTGTTTGACTATATGTGGATTCTATTAACCTGCCACTATCCACTTATTCGTGGCAGTTTCGCGTGATGATGTCAGTAGTAATGTTCGGACATTATTTTTGGATTTTCTTTCAAATGCTTGTGCGTGTCTTCATCCTGCCATTCGGCTAACACACGGCAAGAAGGATAGAACATGGCAGCCAAAAGAAGAAAGGCGAGCGTGAATACCGTGGTGTGCAGATGTGGTACAGCGCAGATGACCAATGTGATCAAGGCTGCCATAACGAACCTTTTCTTATCCTCGTGGAGTCTGTGCATCCACCTGTCGGCACGTCTGAACGAGAACAGAACGGCACAAGGTATGGTGGATATCAGAACTCCCCACTCTCCGAAGTGTCCGCCGGCATAGACATAGTGATATAGCAGGAGGAAGATAAGCATACACTGCACATAGAGTTTCCTTGCACTCTCGCTACCCACCATTCTAAGGTAAAACTTTGCCATAAAAAGCCGGTTGCTCCTGTACAATGACATGGGCAGTATAATGAGCAATGACGGAAATGACATTTCGATGATAATCCAAATCATAATCGTAATCCTTTGTGTAATCAGTATTGTTTGAATAATGGCAGTTCGGTCAGTTCCAGTTTGACCAGCCCATAGGTGGCAATCTCTATAATGGCTTCCACATCCTTGGCTTCGAGATATGACGCCCCCTTTTTAAGCCGCGCCTTTAGCTCGTGATTCTTTTGACGATACCTTGCCAATGCCTTGTCCAGCTCGTATTCGGATATGCTCCATTTCGTGCCACGCTCATAGCCATTGTGCTTATAAGTGGAACGGAGCCGGAGCATACGGCACACGCAGGAAACCGGCCTGCCCCGTCTGAACACGACACTTTGCCTATATCCATATCCGTCATCCACGACTATCCAACTCCTGTACATATTGATAATATATAGCATTTGCAGGTATATCGTCCGTCTCATATAAATTCGGCAAGCAACTCCTCCTTGGTCTTGCGGTACTTGAAATGACCGGTCTTTTCGTGAAGTTTCAAGTCAAGACAGATGTCAGAACACATGAACTCCAGGGATTCATAGATGGTCACGTCAATGCTGTCAACCTTGCCGGTATCAGAAACTCTCGCATTCATTTTGAACATCTGTCCGAAAGCCGGATTGGAATAGGCACAGGTGCTGCTGCCGAATGTCGTTGCGCTTGAAGGAATATGATGATAAAGGGTTATCAGCTCTATGTCGTCCTCGAAGATGTCCATTACTTCTTCCAGATCGTATGGGTCGGCAAGCGGAAACGAAAGGAGGACGTAATCGTCATAGAACTGCGGCTGTTCCATTTTGGTTACATCCAGCAACTGCGGAAGCTGGAGCGGCACAAAGGAGAGAAAGTCATCGTAAAAAAGTTGTAGCATAACTGTTGTGTTTATTTGTTTCTGGTTCGTCAAATGGATGTGAGCATTATCTTAATCAGCACTCCGGGCAATACCTGCCATTGGTCATTGTCCGTCCCGGCAGTCTTGTTGAGTTTGGCTATCATCTGAGGTGTCCGGTCAGCGACTGCATGAAGTGTTGTCCTTTCCATATCGGACAGGATAGCCACGCTGAAACCATCCAAGGCAACATACGGCTGCAACAACATCCAAACGTAAGCCCTTGCCTGCGCTTCGGTCTTTACATTGCCTTGGTTGATGTCATCACGGCAAGCCAAAGCGTTGAGTATGATTCTCCGGTTGGTTCGCCTGGTTGTATATACCAAGGCATCCCGGTAAGAGAGCCTGCCATTCTCCGCAGACTGGAATATCGACAGGCAGCATTTCTCCGTGTCGCGCGTAATGGCAGACAGGTCGGCATCGGCAAGCTCAGGAAGATGGCTCAGGAAAGAACGGAACAGCCTGTCCTCTTCCTTTATGAAAGCAAGCATTTCACTCTTTCCGCTTATTCCGGATTTCAAGGTCTTGGAAAGGAACATCCGGTATTTTTCAACAACAGCATTGGCACTACCTTTATATGTCGGGACGGAATCCAATGGTTTGAAAAACGGCTCCACTTCCGCTGCCGACTGCATCAGCTCCGTGTCTTGCCGGTATTGGGAAGTCTGCTCTCTGAGGAGCAACACATCCGCAAAAGTTCTCGGCTTCTCCAGAGCCAGACGGGTAAATTCAATGCGCAACGAATCGTGCAATCCACGAATTTCGCTTTCGTAATTGGCGTGAATACGGTTTACCGTGTCTTTGGCGACACAGGCTGAGACCGAATCCCGAAGCGACTGCCAGTCGTTGATTTTTTCAATCAGACGGTCTGTTGGCAGGTTTGCTTCCTTTCGCACCTCGAACAAGTATGACCTGTAAGCATCGGCAGCATTTTTAACGGTATGAAACATACTGTTGCCGGTCTTTTCTCCGCATGATACCAATGTGACAATGGCAAAACATACGGCAAAAGATTTGGCATACGAAACACGTTTCTTTGAGTATGATTTCAAGTTTCCTTTCTTCGATTTTTGCATTGATTCTACTTTAAACAAGCCTTTATGCATGATATTTTTATTGGTTTATGGCGGCAAAGTTAAGTATAAAAATTTGTATGATAATACTCTAAAATAAAACTTTAATCTATTTTCTTTTTCATACTTACGAGTATAATCCGCGAAATAAACAAGAGCGTAACAAGTGAAAATACAAAGTATAATAATTGAAAAATATTTTATTGAGTATGATTTTAGCCGAATTAAACTTTGTATCTTTGCACTTGGTATCATTTAGCATTGAACAGCACTATGGCAAAAGTAGGTTACATATTCAAGACAGCTGGCTATGACGGCTTCGACACTGATGTGGAGTGGATGAAGCAATACGGTTGCGTACAAGTGATTGAAGAGGAAAACGGACACGAGAAACTGCGCCCCCAATGGAAACAGCTCATGGCAAGTTTGGAACGGGGAGACGAAATCGTACTCGCTAAATTCAGCAACGCCCTGCGTGGTTCTCGTGAACTGGCGGCATTCATCGAGTTCTGCCGTGTAAAGGTGGTGCGGATTGTCTCCATTCACGACAAGGTGGACAGCCGTGGCGACCTGTTCCCTGAAACCAAAGCATCAGATGTGTTGGAGATATTCGGTTCGCTTCCGGAAGAGTGTGCAGCATTGCGAAAGGCTTCAGCGCATATCATCCAACTAAAGCAGAACATAAACCAGCCGTCCAAAGAGAATAACATCAGCAAGGCGGAAAGGGAGAAAACCATCGTGGCAATGTACAACAACGGGCATTCAATCGATGACATCTGGAAAGTAAGCGGATTCAGCAGCCGCAGCTCCGTATTCCGCATACTAAACAAATATGGAGTTTCGCTCAATCGGGGTAAGTTCAGCGGGCCGCTTGGGAAACGTAAATCAAAAGAGGAATAATAGTTATTCATAAAATCGTTTTTAATATCAAAAATTTTTCATATGATTGAGAACAACAAACTTCAAATTATGGAGAATCGACAAAGGTTAGACCTCACAGAATGGATAATCCATTTTGTGCATGATAGGAAACCTATGGATAACCCTATTGGCTTGTATGAAGACTATATTTTGCGTTCTGAGGAGTTTGAACAAGAGACGTCGGATAATACACGAATTTTGACAGAAGAAGATTCTAGGCTACCCGATTATTATGACGAACACGGAAAAGGTCACTTCATTCACGACACGTATATGGAGAATGAATATGAAATTGAAGAAGATGCGCCAGGATACGATGTATTGAAGAAAATCTTACATGATGGATTTATTCATAGTAGTTGGTCTCTACGGAATCTGGTACCTTCGATATATGGTCCAAAATCCGCAGTGTGTTTTACCGAAATGCCGTTATATGCTCTGCTTGACTATGCAAAAGTGCGAGGGGAAAAGAGTGGATATGTAGGGAATTACGGTATCGCTTTTAGACGTAATGAACTTTTTGCAGCAGGAGCACGTCCTGTAATATATGGATTAACATCTACATTTAAGGAAACAGATTTAGATGAGAATGGAGTTTATCAAGGACGCTTAATAGATTCTTCTTGTGGTATAGGCAAGCAAGAACAGTATCGTTATGTTTCTACTATGCTGCAAAAAAAGAAAGGTTTGACTATTGATTGGACGCATGAAAGAGAATGGCGTTGGGCATTACCCGATGCTCGTTATGGTGTTCCTGGATTACCTTTTTTATTGGCTGAAACTTATGCAAATTTCTTTTCTGAGATAATTATCATCGTCTGTACGAATGAGGAACAGGAAGATTTGCTATTACATCTTAAAAATCTATATGATGCAGGATGTAGAAATACCGGCCCTGAATACAATAAAAAGATGATTTCTTCAGTAAAAGTTTTATCACTTGAAACTATAGCCAGCTCTAATGACATAGACCCTCATACAATGAAAATAGAGGATCTTCCTATGAAACAGATGCGTATGATACCTGAATTTGATGTTTCATCTGAATTGACAGATAAAGTTAGAAAAGCTATAGTAGAAGCAAATGAAATTTCAATCAAATCTGTAGAAGAGTATTTAGCTAAAAAACCATCATTTGATGAACAAAAAGGTTACTGGGGGTTTGCCCATGTATGTACTAGCCATATCTCAGAAGTAACACAAGCTCTTCAAGATGCAGGATTTGCTAAAGCATATTCTAATGGAGATTATTATATTGATGTTGATGAATATCGAACCTGCAACCTTGAATTATTAGAGATTGGAGCAGACGCTGCAGCAAAATATCTAACAAAAGAATTAGGGCAGAATTTCTTTGTAAAAACAAGGCTAGATTAGAGAAAGTATCTAAAAGTTAGATATTCTAATCCAAAGTGTAGTGAGTTATTTAAGTCGTTATCCTTCCTTAAATAACTATGGCCATATAGATAATCAATCATAAATAATTAACTATTAGATAATAAATGTATGATAAATAACATCTTTAGCATATGTCAAACCATTTCACAAGAAATGCATAATAATAATTACACGAATGCATATAACGAATTTGTAAAACTACTTGATTCCATTATTTCGTTTAGAAATCAAGAGATGAATGGCAAGGTATATTCCGACGATGATATAGCAATTGTTCTTTTAAGTCTCAAAGGATTCAACCCAGATAATTACAGCAAAGCAATTGAGCCATTAAAAATACATTTATATACACTTGGAAAATTTGCAGAAAAATTAAAAGCAGAAATTAACATACAATATACAGAAAGATATAAAACATTATTTCTTGATGTAATGACGGATACTCAAAATGTTCTATCCGTTTATGAGTATGTAAATGCATTAGGAAAATACAAACAGCAATTAAGAAGATTTAAAGCTTGTGGAGGAACAGAACCCACAAACCCCAAAATAAGGACGGTTAATATTGGAAGAAATCCCAATATTAATCTTTTTGATAGAAGAACAATGATTAACTCTGTTTTTTGGCTTGAACAACATCCAGACATAAAGGATTTACCTTTTAGAGATTTACGTCCTCATGCTGCCATTCTTATACGTCAAGCATTAGAAATTATGTGGCATGATGCAATAGGATATTGCAGAATTAGGAATCAGAATGGCGACACATTAAAACAATTCACGCAAATTGGTTGGAAATTTATCAATCAATATAGAACTAAAGATAAAAATACTTGTAAAGCAGCAGGGACACTGAATTTATGGTCAATAACTACACCAGTACCAATTAAGACTTTTGAGATGCTAAATAACTGGTGCAATAATTTTACTCACGATCCTTGGATTTATTCGATTCACGTCCAGTGGTTCGTGACAGAACAATTATGGAGAGTCACACAACCTGCTACTTATAATGGGAATTGGACTTCTCGACATGGAGATATTCGCATAACTGGGTTAAAGTATATGCAATCTGAATTCGAACAGTACGTAGCTCGCGAAAATAACAAAGCTTTTGTGGATTGGCCTACTAATAGAAAACCAAGTGGCGCATTTGTAGTAAGCGAAGGAGCTGAACCAACATCTAAAAACATTCGCGCATTCAGACTTAAACAAACAATAATAAACCTATGTCATTTAATCACTGAATTATCTAATGAATGTATTAGTTTTTTCAAATTGATGTTTTGCAAGCAGTAATCCCTAATATTATTTTTAATCGACATTGTCAAAAAAGCTCTCGGCACCATTTAATAACAGATCATATTATATTGATATTTAACATTATACATTCGTTTATATCGTGATTTTTTTCGTATCTTTACAAGTGATAATCAGAAATAAATCAGTAATATGGGAGACGTAATCATTACAGTATTGGGATTGTGGGTGTTCATCAAAATCTTGAAAGTGATATTCGGAGGCTGGAGCAAAAGCGACTACCAGCGGGACAGGTAAGATTCAACCAACAGAATGCAGCCTATGACAGTCGTTCATGTCTGGCATAGCGAGGGAGTAAAAATCAGTATTTAATTCTCCCTCTTGTCGAAAATATCAACCCAAGCAAAGGGCGGGCAGTAAACGAGTTTCTTCTGCAAGCCCGATAAATAACAAAATGTTTTGCCTACCGGGAGAAAACGAAGTCTTGGAGCGGTTGGCAAATCTTTTTGTATCGGGCGATTTCGGCAGAGTGTATTGCGAAAGAGGAGCAACATGCAACATTGCGCAGCCGAGCAAGTCTCTCGAAGAAAAGTAGAAGAAGCCGTTTACGGGATGGGGGAAAACTTATAATGGGCAACCCATAGATGTATAATAGGTAAACATACGAGCAAAAACAAAAGCGACCGAAGCCGCTTTGTTTGTCGGAACGAGGCAGGAGTTATTTCTTGCCTTTTTTCGTTTTCTTTTCCGGCTCCGCAGGAGTTTCCTCCTTGTCGGGTGTCTGGTAGAACTTGTTAGCGACCATGACGATGCGGTTGTGTTTCACGCCGTCCTTGTCAATCCATTCTTCGGGTTTGAAGTAGCCCTCCACTGTGAGCAGGGTTCCCTTGGTGATTTGGGCAAGCGAATCGGTGTTGGCGTTGTTGCGCCAGGCTTCCACGTTGATGAAAGCGGACACACGTTTTGTTTCATCGCCACTCTTCTCCTGACGGCTTACTGCCAATGAGAAGCGTGCCACGCTTGCGTTTGCGAACTGACGGATTTCTGCGTCCTTACCTACGAATCCTGATACTGCGAAATTGTTCTCAATCTGTTTCATGTTACAATGCTTTAAGCTGTTAATTAAATTATTTTTACGCTGCCAATATAAGTGAGTGCAGTTACAGGGTTGCGACAAGGTTAGCAATCAAATACTCTTTATTTTTGTCAGCGTAAGCCATCAAAACCTCCGGCTCGATAAAGGAAGATTTGTGAAGCTACACCATTGACCAAGGCTTTCAGCCGTACCCGGCTGCATACTAACTTTGCAACGGAAAAATGAGGAATAACACGACCAAAAGCTGTAACAATATGGATTGGTGAATAAACAAGTGAGCGAGGTTCGCAGACAAAGGACAGCATCCGTCCGCAGACACAAAGTTCCAGGTACGCTTCGGCTGTAAATCCAAAAGAAGCAGAGTGATGAAGCGAGGGATCAAGTATGTCCTCTCAATGTGGATGCCATAATACAGAATCCGTTATGACGCTGCACAGCCAAAGGTATTTTGCTATGGAAGGGATATCCGAAGAACAGAATGGCACACGACGATCGCGGAAACCAGCATCAGAATAGCCGCGTTCTACCTTACCGACAGAACTGGAGAAATCAAGGCAAAGAAAACAATGGCAAGAAGTCCGGTGCTCGTTGAACAAAGCAGCACGGTCGCCATTGCGAAATATGAAATGCCATATATACAAAAGGAGACTTGACAGTCAAAGATGAATATATAAGAGGGAGAACGGCTTGCAAGGCAAGCCCAAATTATAAAAGTTGATGCCATTGGAAATGTATTTCCAAATGGCGTGGACACAACAATGTGGAACATTGCCCCACATTGCCATTCTGCCAGATGCCGGTCAGTTCAGGTATGACCATTCTGTTATCTCCAGTTCCTCGCCACAAGGGAAATCAATGATAGGGTCACAAATGAATGTACCACAGAAATTGACTACTACACAGCCGTTTTTCAGAGAGGCTGGTTCACTCCAATCATCGTCCGTATGTCGGATATGATACCACAGTTTACCCTTGGGCAAGGTTTCGGTAGCAATCCGCAAATCAATAAATTCGCCCTCAATGGTCTTGCCATTCGCCAAAGTCAGAAGCATAGGCGATTTGCTTTCTTTTCTGTAATCGTACAGCATAATCTTTCTTTTAATCTGTTATCTCTATTATTTCATCAATCCGACCGCAAAGGAATGTCCGTAAAGCGGTCTTGTCCACAGCATAGTATTCGGCTATATGTCCGTATTGCTTGATAAAGTAGCGTTTCAGTATATCCGAGAAGTCAAAGCGGTAGCCCATTAGCGGAACAGTCCTTTTGAAATAGGTGTTGCTGTTCACGTTGTCCGTAAGCCAATTCTTCTGTTGTCGGCTCATTGGCGTACCCTCATTGAGTTGCACTCTCAATTGATAGACCTTGCTGTCTTGCAGGGTTGAAAGTTCGGGAATATCCCAATCCACAAACCTTGTCGCTATCGGTGTCATCATAAAGCAATCCTCCATTAGTCATAGATTAGCACTTCGTCCCGGTATTCCACCACCTCCTTGCCGTTGGTGAGCCTTACCACTATCTCGTTGCCGTAGTCTCCCACGACTTCACCCTCTGTATGCCCCTTGTAAGGAGTAAGTAATGTGCATAAGCACCCGATAATGTCCGTATCTTGTTCGTCCTCGTAATACATATTCAGTGAATTTTTAAAGGTTATCGGTATGACCATTCTCCATTAGAGAACACTTGGAAGTTCACATACTCGTTACATAGTTCGTGTGTCAGCACTCGAATGTAGATTTTGTCTTTGTCCTCCAAAAGAGAAATCATCTTGTTTATCTCTTTTTCGGGATAGTCCCATTTTGACGAAAACTCGCCCTCGATACTGTCTTCCGACCTGTCAAGGTAACAGTCGCAAAATGTGTCTTCCAAAAAGTTCTCCACCTTATCAAGGTCTTTCCCGTTCTCCGTACTTGCGTAGAAGATGTTAGTCGCATAATTTGCCATAATCGCTTTTGATTTGATTTTTTACTTTTCCCTCTGTTAGCATCAGCTACTTTCGGGTTTGATTAAAATTATGTCGCTTTGCAAGGTGTCCCGGCTCTTCCTTCAAGGCTTCACAGACAAAATACGACCTCAGTTGAAAACCGAGTGTGGAGATTTTGGCTTGAACCGATAGGCTTGACCTTGCAAGGAAGAAAGACGGGATATATACCTTTGCGACACAATTCTTATCTGCCAACCCGAAAGACGATGTGAAGACGAGAAAGGATAGTAAGTGTGCAACAGGAGCACTATAAACGGCAAAACGCATTTCAAGCAATAGCGAATAAAAAGAAGGATTTGCTGACGAAAAGAAAAAGCAACCAAGAGTTTAGAAATTGAGAAAAACAAGCAGTTTAGTTTAGAACTTGATTAGATATACAAAAACCAAACTAAACCTATTCCATCATTACTTTACTCACGTTATTGGAAACTGCATCAAACCTAACTTTTGTCCGAGGGACAAGCGAGGGACAAACAGCGATACAACGAGGGACAAATTATGTCCCTTGCATTTCAGCATGGTTTTTCAGGAATGTTTTTATAGCTTTTTTCTTTTGGTATGCAAGATTACGGCTTTAGTGTTTATGAAATAATACAGAATCTAACCCTACATCCGAGGGACAAGGAGAGACAAAGCAAAATAATTGCGAGGGACAAACCGTGTCTCTTGCAATTCAACACGGTTTTTGTGAAGTGGTTTTATTGTTTTTCTTTCTTTTGGTATGCGAAATTTTGTCCCCCGTTTGTCCCCCAAAAATATCCTTCAAAAATTTACATGTTGACATACAATACTTTATGCAACAGAAATATCATTTGCGTGGGCAAATAAACATTCTGCGTCGGCAAATGATGGCTTAGAAACTGCCATAACCAATTATAACCATTTAGAATAAAGTCGCTGTATTTCAGCGGCTTTTCTATTTTAACACTTTCTAATCCTTATTTGGTAGTAACGGTTTTTATCCATATTTTTCTATCATATTTCTACCGCGACACAAATTCACGGTTAGCCCGAATGTCACAATGACGCATTAGTTGACGTGTGTTGACAATGGTTTACATGTGTTGACAAAATCCGGGAGAAATAAGGAGAAATTATCCCCAATATAAACGAGGAAAATATGGAAGTAAGAAAGATTTGTCAATGGTGTGGAAAGCCATTTATAGCTCAAAAGACAACGACCTGCTATTGTAGCCATCAGTGTTCCAATCTTGGCTACAAAGAACGCATCCGGGAACGCAAGCGGCAGTTGAAACGCTCGCAAGAGTTGCTACAACCTCGACAAGCCGCCGAGGGACAGGATTTCTTCTCTTTTGCCCAAGCAGCAAAGTTGATGGGCGTAACCAGACAATACATATATAAATTGGTAAAGGAATCCAAACTTCGGGCTTCACGCATCAGTGGTAAGAAGTCGCTCATTCGTCGTGCTGACATCGAACTAATGATGAAAACCAAACCGTATGAGCGCATCATGCCTAAAGAGGACTTCGACATCACTGAGTATTACACTGCTGAAGAAATTGCAGAGAAATATAAGGTCAACGCCAAATGGGTGTGGACTTATACACGGCAGCACAAAGTTCCGAAGGTACGAATACGCCAATTCAACTATTATAGCAAGAAACATATCGATGCTGCCTTTGCCAAATACGAGGTGGATTCCGACTTGACCGAATGGTACACACCGGAAGATATTCAGGAAAAATACGGTATGACACGCGTCGCCATCCGTTCGCAGGTGTATCGGAACAATATCCCATCCAAGAAGGAACATGGGCAGATATTCTACTCAAAGCTCCACTTCGACCTCTCGAAGAGTTCAGAACAGGAGAGCAAAGCGGAATACTATACCGTCAAGGAGGCTATGGAAAAATTCAAACTCTCCCGCGACTCTGTTTACGGAATTCTGCAATTCCATCAGATCAATCGCGAGAAGAACGGACGGTTCGTCCGATTCCTAAAAGTAGAGTTTGACAGGGTTATGGGTGTTCACAAATAATCTAATTTGTCGCTATCCATTAATTATTCAAAAATTAATCTCTGCTGTAGATAATCTGCATGATTACATTACAGAGTTTTGCCAGCGAATTAATAATAACCATAAAAATATATTAGTATGCATGAATGTAAAACAGTAACGTTGAGAACACGTCCGTTAAAAGGTAGAATGATGTCTTTCTATCTAGATTATTATCCTGGGTATCGAGACAAAGAGACTATGAAAGTTATCCGTCATGAATCGCTTGGCATCTATGTCTATGCCAATCCGAGAAACAAACGAGAACAGAATTTCAACGAGGTAATGACCGAGAAAGCCGAAGCCATCCGTTGCCGCAGGTTCGAGTCAGTTGTCAATGAACGGTATGACTTCTTTGACAGGTACAAACTCAAGGCAGACTTCTTGGAGCATTATCGCAAGCAACTCCGTAAGCATGACCAGAAATGGGAGTTTGTCTATCTGCATTTCAACAACTTCGTACATGGTAAATGTACTTTTGAAGAGATTGACATAGACCTTTGCAACAAGTTTCGGGAGTATCTGCTCACAGCTAAAAAACTGAGACGCAAAGGACGCATAACACGAAACTCCGCATCGGGATACTGGTCTACCTTCAGGGGATTCCTGAAAATACTCTACCGCAATGGAATGATAAAGACCAATGTCAATGATTTTTTGGATAAGATTGAAACAGAGGATGTAGTCAAGGAGTATCTGTCTGTAGATGAACTGTACAAGTTGGCTGAAACACCGTGCAAGAAGCCCATTCTGAAAATAGCATCGCTGTTTTCATGTATGACCAGTTTACGTATCAGTGATATACTCGCACTATGCTGGGAAGATATTGTAGACTACTCAGCCGGAGGGAAATGCGTACATATCATTACACAAAAAAACAAAGCGGAAGATATCATTCCTATTAGTGAAGAAGCATTGGGATTGATAGGCTATAATTCTGAAAAGAAAGGTTTGGTATTCAAGGGACTTATGCGTAGTTGGACGCAAATCCCAATGAAAGAGTGGATTCGTTCTGCCGGAATTACCAAGAACATAACATTTCACTCGTATCGTAGAACATTTGCAACGCTACAAGCAGCTGCCGGAACGGACATCCGCACCATACAGAGCATCATGGCACACAAGAGTATCACCACCACTCAAAGGTATATCAAAGTAGTGGATGCCAACAAACGTGAAGCTAGCAAGAAGATTACCTTGACACGGAAGGACTGACAGCCACTTATCCCTATTTTTAAGCGGTTAGAGTATGATTTTTAGTCTGAAATCATACTCTAACCGTTATTTTTTACAAATATTGAGCGATTCGTCATCACTAATTATATATATCTGGAATATAGCACATAACTTTGCCATATAACCATTTCAAATACTTGCAGCAGATGACAAATAATACTCAAATTCGGACCAAGAGGATAAGTTTTATTCTTGCATTATTGGTAATTGCCTATGTGGCAGTAGACACTTACCTATTCACTTATCACAAAATCAATACCACAACAATAACGACTCCAGTTATAATCGGCCTTGTGGTTACAATCCTATTGTGTGGTCTACTGCAACGATTTTTCTACACATGGTTGACGAAGAATCCAATCAATTTTTCTTTTGACCGGCAATCTCCTATTATTACTGACTCTGGTTTCGAAATAAAAACCGATTGTGCAGATGAAATTCAAACTATTGAACAGCCCAATAATTCAGTTATAGATAATTATGATACAATACGAGAGAACATCAAAAAGAAAGAAGCAGAAAAACAAGTAGAAGTCATGAATGCTATTCGTGAATATGTAACTATTAAAACCGCACCCTATCTGTCTAAAGAAGCTATTGCAATCCTCATTTCTAATATTGAGTATATGGCCTGTGATAGATCCGATTTATACAAGCCCATTCGCTCCAATATAGATAATCCACTGAGATCACCGGGACTTCGCCATCTGGCATGGAATGTAGGTGAACGCTTGGGAGTATCATTGGCAAAAAGAGCCGTTTTTATCAAGTCTTCATTTCCTCACGAACTCGAAAATGCGACTCTTGAATATCTCAAACTTAATTTACGGGATCAAGTTCCTAGTCAGATTCCTATTGACGTGCCCGATAAAGGCGATTATCGCTTCCATTTAGAAACAGATAATAGTAACTCAGACTAAAAAAACGCATGCAGACGAAATAATTAATCCGGTCTGTATTGTTCTGCAAGGTTTCATTGAGTTGGTTCGCAGTATATTAAACGATTAAAAGAGTATAATATGGAAAAAGACCAACTGACATTCAACGACCTGCCGACTGTGGTGGGCGAACTATGCGACAGAATCGCAAGTATGGAAAATCTGCTAACGGAGAAACTTTCCAAGCAGTACGAAACCAAAGAGAACACGCACGTTCCCATGACCGTACAGGAGGCTTGCAACTATCTTAAAATGCCGTTGTCAACCTTTTATTACAAGGTCAAAAAGGATGATATTCCGGTTATAAAACAAGGAAAACATCTCTACATCTATCGTGATGAACTGGATAGATGGCTGGAATCTTCCCGAAAGACTCCGGCTCCGCAAAGTTTTGAGGAAGAGAATGAGTCCATGCTCGCATCCCATCGTCGTAAACCGAACCCGAAAAACTGGTAAAGATGGAGAAGACGGACAATACGACTCCTTCATGTGAAGAATTGGCGGTTTACATGGAAGATTCAATCGTGAGCGTGACGAATACCTACGAGCAGTCGCCAGTGGTGCTGATGGTAGACGATGCTGTTATCGGTACATTAGGAAACTTCAGTGCGTCCATCGGAAAAGCCAAAAGCAAGAAAACCTTTAACGTATCGGCCATAGTCGCATCGGCATTGAGAAACAGCACCGTTCTTCATTATCGGTCCACTTTTCCCGATAATAAGCGAAATATTCTGTACATCGACACGGAGCAAGGACGACATCATTGCCAGCAGATATTGAAACGAATCCTACGTTTAGCTGAATTGCCGGAAGACAAGAAACCGGATAATCTGCTCATGCTGGCTCTACGCAAGTTCTCCCCTAAACTACGTCTGGCGATAGTCGAACAGGCCATTGGCACAATACCGGATTTGGGATTGGTCATCATAGATGGCATTCGTGATTTCCTGTATGACATCAATTCTCCCGGTGAATCTACCGATATCATCTCCAAATTCATGCAGTGGACGGACGACAGACAGATTCACATCCATACCGTACTGCATCAGAACAAGAATGACGAACATGCTCGTGGTCACATCGGCACTGAACTCAACAATAAAGCGGAAACCATTATGCAGATCGAGGTGGATAAAGAGGACAAGACCATAAGCGTGGTCGAAGCCGTGCATATCCGCGACCGTGAGTTTGAACCTTTCGCTTTCCGCATAAACGAGGAAGCCATACCCGAACCGGTAGAGTCCTATCTGCCAAAAGAGAAGAAGACCGGACGACCAACCAAAGGACCGTTCGATCCGGACAAGGAGATTCCAAAGAATGTACATCGTCCAGCATTGAATGCCGTTTTTGCCAATGGCAACATCAACAATTACGATGATTATATAGAACGCTTGCAAGAGGGTTACGGATTACAGGGTATAAAACTCGGTTATAACAAGGCGGTAAAGGTCGCAACATTGCTCAGTGACAAACAAATGGTTATAAAAGAAGGGAAAGATTATGCCTTCAATCCAGAATACCATTATTGAGTTCAACTTTACTTTATTGTCGGGGCGTATATATAAGAATAAAGCAAAGTAGTCAGGGGTTGCACACAAGGTATTCATTCTATCCCCCCTCTTTTAGATGAATATCTTAGTTTCTGGTTCAAATCCGTCTGCCGATTCTGTATGTACATCCAATATGGCTTGCCGGAAAGCATCAACAGGTATCTGTTGCAAGATATGCCAAGGTATAACCTCACTACGTTACGGTTGTACACTGGCACTCTTGCCTGCTCAGTTCCCTCGCCGGTGCGGTACTCGCAAGCTCGCACCTATTCACAATTATAACAATGATTCAAATGAAAGAAGATATTGAAAATACATCGAACTCCTCTAAAGAAACCAGAAACGTCTTCATCGGAGCGAAAGTCACTCCTACTCAAAAGGAGTATATAAAATCAATGGCTACCCAATGCGGTATGACCATAAGTGATTACCTATTGTCGTGTGCCTATAACTTCAAGCCCAAAGTGAGACTTACGAAAGAAGAAGCAGCCCTGTTGCAGAATCTGGACGATTGTCGGGCAGACCTCGTAAAATACACCTCCGCCCTACACGGAATGTCCACAAAGCAGCGCATGGCAATGTTCAATCAGATTCCGTTCATGGTCAACTGGCTCAAGGAACTTGGCAATGTAGCCGAAAGTGTCTGCCAGTTCCTGAATACTGTAAAAGAGAAGAACAAAATTCCGTCCAACCTTAAATCCGAAGAAGAATGATTGCAAAAGCCAAAGCCATATCGCACGGCATCAACGACCTCCGTTACATTACCGGTGAATCACAACATAAGAAGCATCCGGAGAAAATTTATCGGGTATTGGACAATCTGTTGCCCTCAGAACCGGACGCTATGGGGATATGGAACTCCATGCAGTTGACCATATCCCAGCATCGCCCGATAAAGAACTCCGTTATCAGAATCGAGTTGAGTCCATCGCCCAAACATACCCAATTCTATGACATCGAAGATTGGCAAAAACTTTGGCAAGATTTCGCCGAGGAGTTCGACAAACAGGTGATTACCGGCAAGGATGGAAAAATCCGTTCCTGTCCAACCAATTTAGCTAACAGTAAATACTCTGTTTGGCTGCATACAGAATCCAAAGGCGAAGTTCCCCACCTCCATGCTGCGGTCTGCCGTTTGGATGAAAATGGCAATATCAACAACGACCATAACATTCATCTTCGGGCGCAACGTGCCGCCGAGCGAGTGGCAAAGAAACGTGGCTGGACGACTGCAGAACAAATCAGAAATCGTAACATTCCACAAGTGAACCGGGACTGTATGGAGGTGTTGAAAGCAATGCCATCATGGTCATGGGATGAGTACAAGAACACTCTTATACGGAAAGGTTATACCGTCCATGAAAGAGAGGACAAGAAAGGTATTCTTCGTGGATATGCCCTCATGAATGGAAACACCAAATACAAGGCTTCAGAATTGGGAATCGGCAGGAACCTGATGGTCTCGAAACTTCCTGCGACATGGGAGAAACTGCACCATCAGTCAGCTACCGTCATTAGAAATAATGCTCCCAAAGCCGTTCAACAGGCAGCGATACATAAGGTTGCTCCTATTGACTATACCCAATATCTCACATATAGTCAGGATATGATTTCCTATGCCCTCAGCCATGAAGGTAAGGATTACAGATTCTATATTCCGGAAAAAATACTTGACTGTTTTAATGACGAATTTGATTACAGGTTTATTGCCAACTGTCAGGAACTTACCGATATGGCAGTAGCTATATTTGTCGGACTGATAGATACCCCCAACGTAACAACCGGTGGAGGTGGTGGAGGCTCACAAAGCGACCTTCCGTGGAGAGACAAGGATGAAGACAATTTGCAATGGGCTCGCAGATGCGCTCATGCCGCCAGTCGTTCGTTAGGAAAGAAACTGAAAACAGGATTAAAACGATAAGCCCATGAAACCGAACATGAAAAAGAAATTCGATTTTTCCGCGGAAATGAGTGAAGCGGAAGCCATAAAAGCCACTCCCAAGAATGAATATCTGGAGGAAGAAAAGCGGTTACTCGATATCAACGCAAAGGAACTTGTCAGCCTGAATGACAACGTATATAAGCTGAGAACAGAAGTTGAAAATCTATCCGACTCTATACATGAGTGCAAACCTATTATTTCTGAAGAAATACAGAAGTTAGCAGTAGAATTCGGTGCGACCCTTCTATACAATTTTCTCAGCCAGATTGAGAGCAAATGTAAGGAAGCCGAGCGAAGAATAAAGAAAGCCAGCAATGCCATCCCCATCCCAGATACGGCATTCTACATTTTGATTACCATTGTAGTTGCTCTATCTTCTTTTTTCGTGTGCATGATAGTAGCTAATGCAGAGATTTTGCATTCCGGATTGATTTGGAAGGCTGTTATTGGTTGTATTCTTATGGTTGTTTTGGGGATTGGTATTGCTGTAATTATACAGAAGTTTTCGGACAGGGATAAATAAACGAAAAGTCTCAATCGGATAGGAATGCTATCGGTTGAGACTTTATTTTATTCGTTATCAAACAATCCCTTTTCTTTCCATAACTTTAGTTATAAATTCCTCTATTCTCTTGCATTTGATTTAGTGATTACGTTTATGACTTACACGAAGTTTATCATCATCTTCTCTATATGATGAGATATATCCAATAGTTTTTAGCTTCCCTAAAAGCATTTCATTCATGTGATTATTTTCTATAGTAGCCTTTTTTGATTTATCTGTAATACTTCGATAAGAATCGCCTAAAGACTCTATTAATTCTGTCACAATGTCAAAATCATCTCTAAACTTTTCAACCAAGTCTATCAAAAAAGACAATCGCTCTGGCAAATTAGTAGAGGCGACCAAAATGTTCTTCTCTATGTCATAATCAAATTTTTCAATATTGTTTTTCAACACAGGAAGAGTGATATTTGCCAATTCGTTATCCCACACAATATGAGGAAGAAAATGTTGAACTACACTTAGAGCTTTTTCACCGATTACTCTTGGATTTTTCATAAGATGCTTGTATAGCCTCATATCTGTAGGCAACTCCTCTATTTCTATAATACACTCATCCAAATACTTATCTACATAATAAGTAAGTACATCACTATGATTGTCTCTAATTGTTGTCGTATAATATGTGCTATATGGAAGCATATCAGCACAAAGTAACGACTTAAAATGAGCGTTATCTACACTGTTAATATCCGCATCCTTAAATGTAACTCCATCAAAGATTTTGACAAGTTTATCGTATACCAAAATTTCAAAATCTGATGTCAATAAAGCACTGTGTGCCAGTAGTTCTTTCTGAGTATCATCCAATTCAGATATATCTGTTAATTCATCAATATGTTTGGTAATGAATATTCGCAAACTGGAAATCATTACATTATTCTGACTCTCATAAAATGCATATATCTCAGGCCATGCTGGTATAACTATATCAACTTCAATAGCGAACTCCCACTGTATATTGTTAACATCGGAAAGAGAAACTTTATTCTGTTGCCCAGAAAGGTATTTGCGTTTTGTGTCCTCTGTTATATCCTCAGAATTAATAATTTCAAGAATAATTCCCACACTCTCTTTTTTTGCCGTATCTGTAATAAATACATTATTTAGTGCATTGTCAAAACATTCATCTATATAATCTGATATAGATTTAGCTGATTTACAGCTCCTCAGTATTGTAACATTTAAAGGATAATTATCCAATGTTTCCACCCTCTCATTTCGATAATGAACAAATGCGCATACAACATTTTCTGGTGTCAACATATATGCTTTGTTTTCTACAACATACTCAAGCAAACACCTAGACTCTGCATCTATATCTGTAAAAATCAGTTTTCCATTCGACACTATTTGTTTGATTGTATCAAAACCTATGAGATCTACTCTATGAGATATAAATGCGAAGTGTTTATTCAACCAGTTACGACTTTCTTTGGTGGAATGGTTCAATTCGAGGAATCGTAACCAAGACTCGAATAATTCATCGGAATTCTGTTTCACGAAGATCTTCCATAATCCATCAACGATACTGCCCAAATGGTTGAAAAGCGAGCTTGAATCTTCAACTGATTTATAGAAGTCAATCAAAAAGTCCCACTTTTTATTATGCATAATAACTTGTGCTATCGAATGAAGTTTTGAGTTATTTGCTTCTTCAAGATGCTGACAAATACAATCGACCACCTGAATATTCAATATACTTACATCGTTGTAACATTTATCAGGAATGTTTTTTACGCACTGCCCTACTTTATCTATATGATAGTCATACGGCAAACTATGCCGAAGTTTTAATTCAAGGATAAAATCATGGTCGTGCTTATTAATTGACTTACCAAAAAAGAAAGATATATAATCAAAGTAATCTTCATTTATAAGTCCTTCTTTCAAGAAAACTTCAAGCATTTTAGAGACATTGAGTTCACTAAAAATTTTATGCGTCTGCATATCAACATCCAGCAACAGTTCTTGTATTGGAGTAGCATAATGATTATTACGAGATAATTCTAGTATCTTGATTTGTTCACGATATCTTTTTTCCCCTTCTCGCAAGGCTTCTAATCGCTCATGGTAGGTAAAGGTAGAATTAACTATTTTCTCTATTTGACTGAATTGAATATTGCAACTATCTTCAGATGTATCATAATAATATCTAACACCATAATATGTGTTAGTTTGATGCCTCTTAAAACATTGATATCGAAATGAGGATTGCGATATAAAGGAATTAAATAACGTTTCATTTTCTGCGATATCTTCAAGAGGTATAAAATTGTTTTCGACAAAAAACAAAAAGGCATTATTTTCATTTTGTTTTGATAATTTTCTACGATACCCTTCAATATAAATCAGCCTTAATTCTTTTTCTTGTATGGCATGTGTCGCTTCTAAAGATTGAAGTTTTTTAGTTATTCCATTAATACGCTCGTCAATCTGTCTATTGCGCTCAACCAATAATTCACTTTTCTTATGCAAACAATCATACAAAACACCCTTTCCTTTATGCAGATCAGCAAAATCTTTTGGATGGTAGTTTTTATATACAATCATTGCAAGAAGTTTGTTTTGATCAAGTTTCTCATCAAGTTTTTCTCTATATTGGGCATATTCATTGACAATATTCTTCAGTAATCTCATATCGTCAATGAAAAAAGCCAAACTGTCTATTACCTCGACATTAAGATCTGAATAGCCTTTTATCTCTAGTTCCTCTTTC
The DNA here is from genome assembly GCF_023656845.1 of Parabacteroides sp. Y3-G-102. Classification (NCBI taxonomy): domain Bacteria; kingdom Pseudomonadati; phylum Bacteroidota; class Bacteroidia; order Bacteroidales; family Tannerellaceae; genus Parabacteroides; species Parabacteroides sp. Y3-G-102. Next base: position 174,287 of record NZ_JAMOKU010000002.1, read on the forward strand.
AGTTTGTCTGCCGAGTTTGAAGAATTGATTATTGGGATTACAGTTGTGATATAATCAAAGAATTTAGTACGTTCTTCATCAAAAAACATATCATCTTTAACCGCATAAATGAACGTAACTTTACGCCCCACAGAGTTTGACTGATTCAAGAGTTGATTTACCTCTCTTAACTTAAGAAAAATATCCGTATTATCAAATCTATCTAAATCTTCTATAATCACAACATTATAATCAGTAACCTCAAAGAAATAGACAATCTCATCCATGTGCTTATTGAAAACGGATGTATCTTCTTTGTTTTCTTTTAATTCAATCTCTCCATTCTTTAGATTTAACTTATTCAGTTTACTATTACTCAATGATTTGACAGTCTTTTGAACGAATATTATTGTTGCAACAAATATATATGATAGAGCAAAAATATCAGACCATTTATTTAATACTGGATTACTTAAGCGATTGCAAATCCAATCCACCTCCAAAAATGATGGTTCAAATACAATAATTAAGGCAACAATATAAAATATTATTGCAAAAGATAAAGCATATTGAGCCCAAGTTGATTTATGATAAATCCTTTTTAATCTGGAGTTATAAAGCGTCTCTTGTTTTTCTTTATAAATAAGTTGTTGAAGAATGCTGTATTCAATACGATTATTCATCGTATCAATATCTATTTTATTCTTTTTATCATCTAATGGTGACTTTAGAGTAGCAAGAGATATTGAAAGATATTTGTATTTACGATAGTCTTTCATCAAAGAGCGAAGAATGGAACTCTTACCGGATCCATAAGGACCAGTAAGAGCAATGTTCAATATGTCTTTCTCTTCTAGTTTTCGTGCAAGATTCAAAACACTCCTATACTGCTTCTTATCACTTTCACTATCACGATTAAGCAGAGCAGGAGTTAATGATACTTGTTTATCATCCTCCATCGAATTATTTGCACATATTTTCTTCCAAAATCTCCAGTTCATTTATTTTCAGCTATTTATTAATCATATTTTTCTAGTTTGTTACAGATTGCTATCTATATTAAAGCAACACCAAATTCACGGATTGTTTCTTCGCTATCTCTTCCTGAGACAGATTTGCCTGTCGCTTGCTCTATTCTGTCAAGCAATTGTTTTGCTCGATCTATGAAATAAGCATTGAAATCATCTAATGCAAGATGAGCATAACTTACCTTATGTGACTCTATAGCTTCCTGTATCTCAACTTGTTTTAATCCCTTATTTGCCATAGTTCCAATATAGGTACTTGGTGCATGTCCTCCTATTGAACGATTGGAAGATGCATAAATTGGAGTCTTATTAATGACAGAATTCCATTTTATACGTGGAAGGTTATTTTTCTCGCAATAAGTTTGAGGGAATATATGATGAATATCAGCATCTTCATCAATGTAAGATGCTATATCCATACGATGACCTGTCATAAAATCAAGTGGTGAATCTTGTAAGATAAGTGCCATAACACCTTTGTACGCTGCACTATTCCTAGTCTGCATGGTCAATAAACGAGTTGGTTGTATATTGGAACGATATACAGTCTCTGGCATTTCACCACCTTCCATCCAACGGAATACGCCCATTATATCAGTTGCAAATCTAGCTTCATTGGCACCCCCATATAGTTCACCCATTACGCCACACCAATACCAACGAGACAATAATTCCTGTTTGCTTCCAAGATGCAACATTTTTTTATTTTCGTTGTCGTATGCAAAGATTGCAGCAAGTGGAATAAGTTGTGACGAATATGGAAGATCTCTGGAACGGAAAATCCCCTGATGTACTAAGAAATCAGCTGCATCACAGAAACCTTTAATCAAAGCGTCATGATACTTCAAATAATCTTTCAATTCAAGCCTAAGAATGTCTTTTTTCTTACATGTTACAGCCACACGCTCATCATCACCTGAAACCACTCTTTTATAATATGATACCAACAGAGTCATTGCTGCCAAAAAATTAGCGCCAGTGATTTCTTTCAATAGCTCGCCATTTACTTTTTGAGCAAAAATATGACGAATGGTCTCCCAATCTTTTCTCAATTCATGTCCTTCAGCAGCAAATGTAGCTGTGACGAGTTCGAAAACCGTAAGAGGTACACCACCAGTGTTTACATTCTCAAAAATCTGGCAGACAGCTTCTTTCGGGGTTTCTTTATCAAGCTGAATTATAGGTATGTTATACTCTAAAATTGGGCGAAGAATCTGCTGTGAGAAATCACGGAATAAATTTCTATACTCTCTATCACCTTTGTAATAGTCTTCCATATCATAATGCCAATCTTCCGTATCATTATGAGAAAACGTAATATTCAAGGGAAACATCAGGTTCTCAAATTCTTTCTCTCTTGTGGATAAGTCCAGCGTTACATCACGACCAATATTTGTTGTAAGCTGTTTCTTCTCTGATACAGATATGATTGCTTCCAATCTGTCCGCAGTAGAGTCTAGACATTTACGAATATCTAGATAATAATAGCGTTTGATAATTGTATCTCGATTGGTCTCTAATCGAGTATTAGTTGCTTTCTTACTTTTCAAGACCTGATATAAGGTTGTGAGTCGCTGTTGTCCATCGAGCACAAGCCACTCAGGTGTAACTTCTGATATAGAATCCACACCTTCAAATGTGCGATACTTAAAACGGATATGCTCACCACCATTAGCCAAAAACATCGCTGCACCCATTGGGAAGCCAGATGTGATACTTTCTATTAGTTTACATATCTTCGTGTCATCCCAAACCCAACTACGTTGAAAGTCGGGTAATTGAGCCTTACCTTCTTCAACCATTTTTAGAAGGTCATCAAGTTTCTTATCGTGTGATTCAACAGCCATAACAAATTTATTTTATCAACCAATTAATAATACATCTCAATATACTGATAAGCCTTATCAAAAACTTCTTGATCTTTAATCTGGTAGTTAACCCACAGAATAGAACGTAGTTTCTTTTTTATCTCTCGCTGAGCTGTAATGCTTTTAAAAGCATCTTTAAACTTACGTACAATAGCTACCACATTTTCATCTATATCAGCAACTACACGTTCTACAATGATAGGAGTATCCTCAGTTCTAATTGATTCAAACAACTCCGTAAGAGCAGCTTTAGCTTGTTCCCTCTTGTCAAGAGGTTGATTTGAGTTTTTTTCTTCCTCAAGCACTTCTTTAGCAAGGGTGAGCAATCCTCGGAGGAAATCAATACTAGTTATAAGATTTTCCTCCATATGACGGCGCAGTTCATCCAACTTCTCAGCAAATGCCTTGTAATTGGGGTCTCCATGATGCTCTCCTAACCTCAAACGAAGCATTTTTTCCACTTCCAATATCTTTTTAGGATTGTCTTTGGCTTGCTCCAACACCATATCAATTACATCTCCATCTACCACAAGATCCTCAAGTGGAGTCCCAATATCAATTGTATCAATGTTACGATGAATGATTTCAATGGTTTTAGCACCCAATAAAGTCCATATGAGTGATCCTCCGGTACTAACAGGACGTACACTTTGATATACCTGAGCCAGCCAAGTATAATCCGCCTGATAAGCAGCCAGCATTGCATCCGGGCTTACTGTTTCCCAAGCTTTAGCCAATCGTGAAAAATGTTTTGCAAAATTCGTTTTTGTAGACTCATCAAGTAAACATTGCTGGGCAGCTTGCAAACCTTCCCAACCACCGATTGTCCGGTCTACACCAGGGAAAAAGTCAATACACTCTTGCAAAAATTGAGGTATCAACACTTTTATCTCATCAATATTCTTTACAACCGTTTTTACCGTCTCCTCATCAAAAGCAAGGCTTTTGGCTACATTATCAAATACACCAACGAAATCTACAATCAGACCACATTTCTTATCAACATTGTACTTTCTATTCGTACGGCAAATAGCTTGTAACAACGTATGATCCTTCATTGGTTTATCAAGATACATACATTGCAAAATTGGAGCATCAAAACCTGTCAACAGCTTTGAAGTGACAATCACCATTTTAATCGGTGACAATGGATCACGGAATTGGTCAAGAAGTTTTCTTTCTTGTTCTCTATCACGACGGTATGCTTTATACTCATCAGCTTTATCGCCAGCCGTATGCATAACGATAGTGGTTGCATCTTCCGAACCCAAAAGAGCATCAATCGCTTTCTTATATTTCACACAGCAGTCTCGGTTATATACCACGACTTGAGCTTTCATTCCAGTGGGCTCTACATACTCTTTGAAGTGATTTACAATATAACGTGCGACATCGTTAATTCGCTTCTCTGCTGTAAAAAATGCTTCAACAGAAGTTCGTTTTACTAATTCGTTCTTTTCGTCCTCGGATATTTGATCGGTCAGTTCATCAAATTCTTCTTGTAATTGAGTTTCGTTAAGATGCATCTCTACCGGCACTGTTTGGAAATTCAATTCAAGCGTAGCTCCATCTTCAACAGAATTTTGGAAAGTATATTTTGAAATATATCCACCTTTCTCTAAATCCTCATCAGCTCCAAAAGATTGAAAAGTATTCTTATCTCGTTTATTGATAGGCGTTCCGGTAAGGCCAAAGAAAAATGCATTAGGTAATGCATTGCGCATTTTTTGTCCTAAATCCTTTTCCCCTAAAATCCGCAGGTAGTTAATTAGGATGTTTAAAGATTCTGATTATCCGTTTATGCACCTGTTATATTCGCAATTACTAGTCTGTCAAAGAGTTTGTCTCCAAAATACCGTCTGTTTAATTTGTAAATAAACTCGTTGAGATACAACTGTAAGTATTTC
>NZ_JAMOKU010000020.1:0-93680 GCF_023656845.1 Parabacteroides sp. Y3-G-102
GTGTCTATGTTATCAGTATGAAGTTAAAAGAAGTGACTACTATATCAGTATTACTTTATAACTACTGTCTACTGATTACGTTTATAAACAAAAAAAGTGTCTAGATAAATCAGGAAAAGACATGATTAATTGATATTTATAGTTTTTCTTAGTATAAAACAAAAGTTTTCCGCTATGGAAACATTTGTTTCCTCATGAGGAAACCTTAGTTTTGTGCTTACGAAACTTTAGTTTTCCCTAGGAGAAACTGTTTGCTCTTGTATGTTAATCTATTATCATGTATCTCTAATCTGAACGCACAAGTATTTAAATTAGAAAACGGCTTAGCTTTTTCGAAATTACAAACAAAAGGAGTCAAAGGTGCAAATATAGATTTATACCCCCATAAGTTAACGACTTATCAAATATCATTAGATATCGAGTATTTACAAACAAAACATTTCTATTTATCAAGTTCCATTGGTTACCTTGAAAAAGGAGGCAAATATACAGACATTGTAAATCAATCCATGAGTGAGAGACATATCAATCAGTATATAACAATACAAAACAAAGAAATTCTCAACATCCTCATCACTAATTTTTATGTTATTACTAAAATTACCGGATAGCAAACCTAGTACAGACTAAACAAACGACCATAAACCTTATATCCAGGCCATGATCATCGTTTAGCCTGCACAAACAGTAACGTTTAATAAATATAAGCGTAATTCCAAACCAAAGCATTCAAACTGGGATCCCATCGATTCCACTGACGCCCCAGCATATCATATTTAACTTGATATGCAGCCGTTTTCATATAGAATCTATTACCTGTTTGACCATCTACCACACAACCTCGCAGTCCCCCACCAATTGAGTTCGGATCAAATCCACATTTTGGAGACTCTTTAGTTACTCCCAGGGTTCCGTCCGGAAGGGTCACCATTTTTCTAACAATATAGATATCACAAAAGTAATAACCAGTAGGAATATTTGTAGGTGATTTGTTGATAAGAACTTTTTTATTTTCTTCCACTAAGAATGTGTTATCATATCCTGTCACACTAAAAGTCTCACTCGTAGCCTTAGTCTCAATTAATGGGGATTGTTCTGATTCCATAAATTCACCCATAAGTTCAATAAACTGATTCCACGTAATTGCACCATTAGCTTCCGCACATTTCCTCAAATCTTCTTCACTCATGTTATCATAGTCAAGACCATCTCCTACGATAACCTCTTCTTGGTTAGAACAAGAAGACACAAAAAACAAAAACAAACATGATAAAATTAGAATCTTTTTCATACAAAAAACTATTTATAAATTAAACATTGAATAATCAAAGAAATTAAATATTACAAATCATCCTCACATTCAATTTTAGAAAAGAATAAAAAACTCTTCATAGATGTTGTCTCCTTCTACTCTTATTAAATAAGGTTTAAATAAAAGACCTTGCATGGAAATACAATAGCTCTGAGAAGTAGAAAGAGGTACAGACTCTTCATATACGAGCATCCCACTATCATCAACAATTTGTATAAACACATTGTCTAATGGCTTCATAAAATAGAACATGATTCCATCATTTACAATCTTCACTTCTACCGGATTAGGAGAAATAGAGCGCTCCTCTTCCTCATCACGCTCATTCTTATGCTCTCTTCCAGCCACCGTATGTGTCCATAAGCATACACAACTCAATAAAGTCAAAAATAAAAATCTTTTCATCCCATTCATTTTTTGACTGCAAAAGTATCCGATAAGGTTGGATTCGGGGCTAAAACACTGTTCGCTTTTTGTTCGCTTTTTGTTCGCAGAGTTGTATAAGGCTAAAGACCAGCGATTAATTCATCCAGTTCATTCGGGGTTCCATCCTCTCCCTTTATTTTTTTATAAAGCCGTTTACGGGATGAGGATACGGAGGGTTTGGAGCGACCCAAGATTTTTGCCATATCAGTTACCTTGACTGATATCTTTATCAAGTAACAAATCCGGAGTTCTATCAATGACATTCCCGAATATAACTGATATAGACGATTCGTAAAATTATTGTATGTCTTATCTAACTCCTTCCGTAAAGCATTCCAATCTTCTTCCCTGATTATCTGATCTGCCTCATTCGTGGAATGGAATTTCATATAGATATCCGAATGCCTTAAATCCGACTCTAACAAATCACGCTCGGTACGCCGCAACTGTATTTGTTCATTGGTCACTTGCAAAAGTTCTTTTCGCACATGAAGCAATGAATTTGTATCTTCATGGTCTTTAGATAGTAAGGTTCCCAATTCATTCAATTTCACGTTATTCGCTTCTACATATTGAAAACTTCTCTCATATTGTTCTTGCTTTTCCCGCTGAAGCGCCTCAAACTGCCTAGCCAACCGCTCTTTCTGCCGTTTCAGTCTATATATAAACAATAAGGTTATCGAAAGCCCCAATCCGAACAAGGATAATATCCGGTAAATACGAATCTGCATCCGGTCATTCTCGCCCTTTAGCCGTAAATTCTCAGTTTCCCGCTTTTGATAATTATATAAAGAGGTCATTTTACGGATTTCCTCCGAATCGGTTATCTTGCGGATGGAATCTTGCACTTGCTGGCCAAGACGGACATAGCGAATAGCCTCCCGATAATTCAACCGACGCTCATACAAAAACGACAAGTACTCATAAATAGCGTCTCTAACATATAAATCAGGACTATCCAAGCATCTCCTTAAATAGTAGTCGGCAGAGTCCAATCTTCCCACCTCTAAATAAATATGTCCCAATGTAGAATAAGTGGGGTACATATTCCGGCCTACGGAATCTTTTAATGATTCAAACAAACATTCCAATGCCTTATCATACATTCCCAATTCCCGGTAAAGATCACCCTGCTCAGTCAATATACCGGAATATCGATGTCTATTTCCTGTTTCATTCGCTATAATTGCCGCTTTTTGAAAATAGAGAAGCGCACTGTCATTCTTATCGACCATATCATATACCCGGGCAATATCTCTCAGCACAAGAGACAAACTAGTACTATCTCCTTTCAGTAATTTATACTCAGCCGCTTTCTCATACATACGGATCGCCTCTTCATATACATTCTGATAATCATAAAGCATCCCCATCTGCGAATAGACATTGGACAATAATCGGTACTTTCTCGTATCTTCCGCCACATCCAATGCCTTTTGGAAATACTTCAACGCTTCCGGAGCATCGTTCAGATCCCGGTAGACACGTCCCATATAGTAATAAGACTCCAGTAATTTATCCCGATCGCCATATACCTCATAAAAAGCGGTGATTCGCTTGATCAGGGAATCGGAAGTATGCCGGACATACATCTTATCATTGACCTTCAAGTCGAGCAAGTCATAATACATACGCTGTTCCTCATCAAAGGACGAAAGGCTATCCCGCAATCGATCCAACAAAGGGGGGGCTTCCTCCGGATTTGTATCCGCAAGGGATTCGATCTGCAACAGGGTAGCGGGATAAGGCTTCCCCCGATGATCGCAAGCATAAAAAGCCGAGATCAAGACCGACATCAAGAGGATGTATATACGAGGCATTGGAAATCTGTTTTATCACTTAAACGCAACAAAGGTAAAAAATTAAAGTGTAATAGTTTCATTGATATTTATACAAACTTTTGAAAACCAATACGCAAAGTACGCTACGACCGGATACTTACAGGTTTTGCTTTCTACTCTTAACAGATCTGGGTACTTTTTGCTATCTATCTTAAACAAATCGTATATTTCTCATTCAATCAATCAGCGTATGGATAGCCTATTTATTAAACAAGAACGATTACTGGCACAAACGAGCACCCGTATCATAAGAATAGCGGATCTCCCCGATTCCTTCATCTTGGCTGACAATATGGAGTTCGCCTCTGGCAAGAAACTACCGTTGTGGATCGTGGGATTAACCTATTAAAAAAACACGTACGACTTTTTTTTAAAAAAAAAGCGGTATCCAGCTTGCCGCCGGATACCGCTTTTCATTTATCTTTACCGATCAAAGAATCAGCAACGAGGCTTGATCTGCTTGAAGAAGTCATTACCCTTGTTATCTACCAAGATAAACGCGGGGAAGTTCTCTACCTCGATCTTCCAGATCGCTTCCATACCCAATTCCGGATATTCCACGCACTCGATGCTCTTGATATTGTTCTGAGCCAAGATAGCCGCAGGGCCACCGATAGATCCTAGGTAGAAACCGCCGTGATTCTTACAAGCGTCCGTAACTTGCTGGCTACGGTTACCCTTCGCCAACATGATCATGCTACCGCCATGGCTCTGGAACAAGTCAACGTATGAGTCCATACGACCCGCCGTCGTCGGGCCCATCGAGCCACAAGCCATACCTGCCGGAGTCTTAGCCGGGCCCGCGTAATAAATAGGATGATCCTTGATGTATTGGGGAAGATCCTCGCCACGATCCAGACGCTCCTTCAACTTAGCGTGAGCGATATCACGGCCCACGATGATCGTTCCGTTCAATGACAAACGAGTAGATACCGGATATTTATCCAATTCCTTCAAGATATCTGCCATCGGTTGGTTCAAGTTGATCTTGACAGCGTCGCCCTCACCCGCTTGACGAAGTTCCTCCGGAATCAATTCGCCGGGATGGCTATCCAACTTCTCGATCCAGATACCTTCCTTATTGATCTTACATTTAATATTACGGTCCGCGGAGCAGCTTACACCCAAACCTACCGGGCAAGAAGCGCCGTGGCGAGGCAAACGGATGATACGGACATCGTGAGCCAAATATTTACCGCCGAATTGAGCGCCCAAGCCAATATTCTGAGCGGCGGCCAATACCTCTTTCTCCAACTCCACGTCGCGGAAAGCACGGCCACCCTCGCTACCGGTCGTAGGCAAGCTATCGTAGAAACGAGTAGAAGCCAACTTCACCGTCAATAAATTCTTCTCAGCGGAAGTACCGCCAATCACGATCGCGATATGATACGGAGGACAAGCGGCCGTACCCAACGTCTTGATCTTCTCTACGAGGAAGGGAACCAATGTACCCGGATTCAAGATCGCTTTTGTCTCTTGGTATAAATAAGTCTTATTGGCGGAACCACCTCCCTTTGTCACGCAAAGGAACTCATACTCCATGCCTTCCGTAGCCTCGATATCGATCTGGGCCGGCAAGTTACATTTCGTATTTACCTCATCGTACATATTCAGCGGAGCGTTCTGGGAGTAACGAAGGTTCTCTTCCGTGTAGGTCTTGTAAACACCTAAAGAAAGCGCTTCCTCATCGCAGTAACCGGTCCAGACCTGCTGGCCCTTCTCGCCGTGGATAATAGCCGTACCGGTATCTTGGCAGAAAGGAAGTACGCCTTTAGCCGCTACCTCGGCGTTGCGAAGGAATGTCAAGGCCACGTACTTATCGTTGTCCGTAGCTTCCGGATCGCTTAGGATCTTAGCGACCTGCTCGTTGTGAGAACGGCGAAGCATGAATGATACGTCGCGGAAAGCGGCGTTAGCCATAGCGGTCAAACCTTCTTTAGCGACTTTCAAGATCGGTTTTCCTTCAAACTCAGAAACGGAAACATAATCTTTTGTAAGCAAATAATACTCTGTTGTGTCCGGTCCCTTTTGGAACATCGGCTCGTAGTGAAACGGAGGTGTTGCCATATCTTTAGAATTTAATTATATATTGGTTTTATTTAAGTTTGTCCGTACTTTTCGATTGGCAAACTTAGCGAAAAAACTTGATATATAGATCATGGGGTAAAGAAATATAGCTATATTTGCCCGATATGAAAAAGTTGACCTCTTTATACATTGTATTCCTGCTAACGATGCTCGGTTTTCAAGGAAATCTGAAAGCGCAGGTTAGCCACGGAGGCCGCCCGCTTCCGCTATCGCTCATGCGAAGTACAAACGGACAGATGTTTAAAGAAATGCCTCCGTTCGACGTCCAAGAGGAATTGCGTATCGACTCGCTGAATGAGAGCGACCTAAGAAGCGGTTTCCGTTTTGCCTATAAATTCATAACGGATTACAATCGGTACAACTCGGGCGTAACTTTCACCGGGCCGGATGGGACACGTGTATGGAGACTCGGGATCTACTCGCCCGGGGCCCTTTCCATCAACGTGCTCTTCTCGGAATATGAACTGCCCGAAGGCGCCCAGCTCTTCCTATATAATGAGGACCAGACACAGATATTAGGCTCGTTCAATCACCTAAACAACTCGGAGTTAAACCTATTGCCGGTCTCTCCTATCCAAGGGGATCGCCTGATCATAGAATATCAAGAACCGGCCAACGCCTCTTTTCAAGGAAGACTGACCGTCGGGGAAGTCAACCATGGCTACCGGAGCTTGCGGGGGTTAGAACCGGGAGACAACACCTCACTGATCGGTAAAATCCCACCGTTAGCTTGCTATCAAGATGGGACAAACGATTACGCCCAATGGGGGCAAAGCGTCGTTCTCCTGATCATAGACGGAAGTGTAGGGTGCACGGGCACCCTGATAAATAATACGGACAATGACGGAAAGCCTTATCTACTCACCGCCTCCCATTGTCTGAACAAGCAATTCACGATGAAAAACCCCGATTATGAGAAAATAGCCGGAAGCATCGTCTGCTTTTTCAACTTCAACAGTCCTTTCTGCGACCCGATCCTAAGAGGAACGGAAGAGATGTCTACCGCATCCACTTACTTCAAGGCGGTTAATGAAATGGCAGACATGGCCTTGTTGGAACTTACCGCCACACCTCCGGTTTATTACAGGCCTTATTACGCGGGCTGGAACGCACAAGAGGTAGGACCTGCCCCCTATACGTGCATCCAACATCCCCAATACTCGGTAAAGCGAATCAGTATATCCGATGAGGATCTGGCTCCCTTTACCTTGACAGATCCAAACATGATTTTTTACGAGAACGCTCATTTACATGTCAAGACTTGGGAAGTAGGTTATACGGCCAGCGGTTCCTCCGGATCTCCTTTATTCAATGCCGACGGAGAGATTATCGGAGCGTTATCCGGCGGGCAGTCCAGTGAGAATAGTCCGAAGAATGATTACTTCTTCTCTTTGAAGAAACCCTGGGACGCGATCGATACCCCCGAGAGACAGCTCAAATATTGGCTAAACCCGTCCGATGACGAGACCAAGGTTTGCGAGGGACTTGATCCGTATAAATCAACCCCTTGTTTCCGGTTGAGCAACATCTATGACTCCGGTAATCAAGAAAACGCCGAATGTACGCTCTATCCCGGGTCTGAAAAAGCGTATTTGTTCGGGAACAACCCCGCCAATATCACTGAATACGCGGAAGCTTACCAAGTAGCCGAAGCGGGTACCTTATACGGAACTTATTTCGTAACACCGCCTGCCGGAGCGAATTACAAACAAATGGAAGTGGAAGTTACCGTTTACAGCGGTGACTCTAAGCCCTCTACATTATTATATACGGAAACATTCCAACCCACCTACAGCAATAAATCGATATTGGACGATACGTTTATTGAGACCGCTAAATCCCTAAATCGGTCACAGGAAAGTTATATCCATTTCTCCAAGCCCGTGAACGTTAGCGGAAAGTTCTACATCGGCTATAAGCTCAAGAGCGTCCCGGAGAACACGTATTTCTCCGCTTACAATTTGCCCAAAGGCAAAACGACCCGGAATACGGCTTGGGTTCATGATAAAAACGGCTGGAGACAAGCTACCGAATATACGCAAGCAGGTTTTAGCACCTCCTTGTTTATCGATCCCGTCATTCAATACGGTAACCCCGTCAGCAACGAAAAGCTCGAGGCGAACGAGCAGGTACTCATTCATCTCGGTCCGGAGAAAGGCATGGTACACCTTGTTTTGCCGGATGGAATAGAGAAAGCGACTTATACATTGCACTCGGCACAAGGAAAAGTGTCGGAAAACGGAGAGATCACGGACAGGCAAGCTACACTCCATTTCCTAAAATTAACATCTGGAGTCTACTTTCTAACCGTGCACTATGGCGAGGAGCATTATACACAAAAGATTATATTTTAATCAAAAAATATACAATAAGAGTTCTGGGAAACCATCCATTGAAAAGAATGGCAAGAGGTACACAGCCATATTTTTTCAATAATTCTACCCATATTTTATGTATAAAACAAGCCTAGGATTCATTAATAAGTATTAATTAAAAAGATTTTATCGCTTCTTTGCTATCCATAACAAAAAAATACTTTAGTTTTGCACGATAATGGCTAAGGGATAATTTGGAAGTGAATATATTAACATAGTAACATTTTAAACTTACATCAAGATTATGAACAAAAAGTTTTTATTGCCATTCTTCGTATTGGCAGCCATTTTAACTCTTTCTTCTTGTTCAAACAAGTTGAAACCGTTGGCAGAACAGTACATTAAAGCAGAGCCGCAGCCGCTAGAGGCTATCGGAGGCAAAGTTCCTGTAACGATCAATGCGACTTTCCCCGCTAAATGGTTCAACAAGAAAGCTGTTGTAACTGTAACTCCGGTATTGCGTTACCAGGGTGGCGAAGCTTGGGGCACTTCTTACACTTACCAAGGTGAGAAAGTAAAAGGTAACAACCAAGTAATCCCTCAAAAAGAAGGCGCTAACGTAACTATGAAGTCTTCTTTCACTTACAAACCCGAGATGAAAAAATCAGAATTGTATTTGACTTTCGACGCGAAGATCAAAAACAAGACTGTTAAATTGCCGGACGTAAAGATCGGTGAAGGCGTTATCGCTACTTCCGAATTGGCAGACGCAGCTACTGCTACAGCAGCTATCGCAGCTGATAAATTCCAACGTATTATCAAAGAGGCTCATGACGCTAACATCATGTTCTTGATCCAACAAGCTAACCTTCGCGCTAAAGAATTGAATTCTGACGCTATCAAAGAATGGAAAGATCTTGTTAAGAACGCTGACGAGGCTCCGAACCAGAATGTAGCTATCGAGATCAGCGCTTACGCTTCTCCTGATGGTGGTTTCAAATTGAACAACACGTTGGCTGAGAATCGTGAAGGAAACACTACGAAATATTTGAACAAGGAATTGAAGAAGATGAAGGTTGACGCTCCGGTTGACGCTCGTTACACAGCTCAAGACTGGGAAGGCTTCAAGGAATTAGTTTCTGCTTCTAACTTGCAAGATAAAGACTTAGTATTGCGTGTGATCTCTATGTACCAAGATCCTGAGACAAGAGAGAAAGAAATCAAGAATATCTCCGCTGTTTACTCTGACTTGGCTGAGACTATCCTTCCGCAATTACGTCGTTCTCGTTTGACTGCTAACATCGAGATCATCGGTAAGTCTGACGACGAGATCAGCGCTTTGGCGAAGAGCAATCCTTCTGAGTTGAATATCGAGGAAATCCTTTACGCCGCTACATTGACTAACAACGACGGTGAGAAGATGGCTATCTATACAAAAGCTTCTGAATTGTATCCTAACTGCTACCGTACTTGGAACAACATCGGTATGATGGCATTCAAGGCTGGTGATTTGGCTAAGGCTGAGCAAATGTTCAACAAGTCTAACTCTGTTAAGAATAACGCTTCCGCTAACATGAACTTAGGTTTGATCGCATTAACGAAGGGTGACCAAGCTAAGGCTCAACAATTGTTCGGTAACGCTGCCGGCGTAAACGAATTGAGCGAGGCTCTTGGTGTTCTTTATTTAGAGCAAGGTGAATATGCTAAGGCTGTTAACTCTTTCGGTTCTGTTAAGACTAACAACGCTGCTTTGGCTCAGATCTTGGTTAAGGATTACAGCAAGGCTTCTCAGACTTTGAACGGTGTCGCTAATCCTGACGCTGTAACTTCTTATTTGAAGGCTGTTGTTGCCGCTCGTACGAACGACGCTAACGGTGTTATCAACAACTTGAAGGCTGCTATCGCCGCTGATAAGAACATGGCTAAGGAAGCTGCTATCGACTTAGAGTTCGCTAAATACGCGACTAACTCTGACTTCGCAGCTTTAGTAAAATAATTAGAAAATATTCTTTCTAAATAAGAAAAAGACCTCATCCTTTTGGATGGGGTCTTTTTTTATATCCCACCATCCAATCCTACATTTGATAAAAGCGTAACAGCTTGAAATAAATATTGATTATCAATGATTTTTCATGAAATAAATTCGTAGATTTGCAAAATCTAATAAAGTTGTTGTAAATATTAATCAAATAGGGTAAAGAAATTATGAGATCACAAATCTGGAAACAAATGGTGTGGGTATTTTGTCTGCTCTTTCTAATGGGATCATGCGTTAAACATGACATTTTTCAAGGAGAAGACCCCACGGTAGATCCGAAAGAACCTACCAAAGAAGAAGAAGATTACATAGACCAGTTCGAGAATTTCGAGAACATACAGGTTAACATATCTTCTCAGCATGAAGGGACCCTATATTCTATTTATTATGAATATCCTTATGAGGAAGGCTCTTTAGTCAAAGATCCTTATTTAATTGGTAAAACTCCGATCCATATGGCTCTGGAAGTACCTACACACGTAAAGAAACTCTATATCCTAAGAGGGGATGGGGAACTTATCGAGAGTGATGTAAAGGACATCACGATCGGCAGCGATACCAAAAGTAGTTTACGGGCTACAAATGCGATCAGTGATGAAGTCCTTCATCTGATCAATAACAAATACTTTCCCGAAAAGGCATACAATGTAAAAAGCGAGGATTTATATAGATGCTCTGATCTAAAAATCACGGAAACCGTTTTTACCAGCAACTTTAAGAAAGCGGATATTTGGTTGACTTATATAAGCAACGGAGGTATGTCCAAAGGCAACAGTAATATGCATGGTAAAATTTGGTTCTATACATATCCCTCCGAGAAGATGGAGAATCTCACTTTAGACGACTGCACCTTCTATGGAAAGACTAATGGCACCATCCAAGTCATTGACTTCAAGATGATCAACCAAGGCGAGAATTATATCTTTTACTCCAAAGAGGAACAGCCAAAGGCTAAGACAGGAGAATATACCCGAATCCCCCTAGGAAGATTCGACAAGGGGCTCAACGTCGGCTTCGTATATCGAGGCACAGACCGTCCACAGTTCTCCACTCCGGCATTAAATGGGCCGGATAACAATAAAGTACCAGATAATGGGACATTCTCCCATAATTATGTAGGCCATACCTTAAAATATGGTAATTCCTCTTTCAAAATAGAGAAAAACGTAGCAAACGGCTTCATTCACCACATTCAAGAAGGTGATTTTGAAGGAAATGTACTGGGAATGGAAAATCGCTGCCCAAACTATAGGGCCTATGATGGAGACTACAACGATATGCTTTGTCTAATCGAAAGTAATCCCGTTGCCATCGAGCCGGCAGAGCCGGTAACCCCTCCCGTCATAGAATCGCAAACGAACAAGAAAGGGTTCCTCTTGTTCGAAGATAATTATCCAAACCAAGGCGATTTCGATTTCAATGACGCTGTCATATATTATAGCATCACAGCATATACCGATAAGAGTACCGCAGATGTTTATGCTCAGTTACTGGCTAAAGGCTGTACATTCCACAACCAATTTGGATTTAAGGACGCCAATGGACTAACTCCCTTTTTCTCCGATGTCAATGGATATGTCAATGTGAGAAAATTCGACAAGGAACCGGAAAGTGGGATTACAAAGACATTAACATATAGCTCAACTCAACTGATCATGCCTTACATTGATAACGGGAAGGGACCGGTAAGTAAAAACGTAAAGAATACGGATCTATACCCATATGTGTTGGATATCCCTTATTCGGAAAATAAACCTTTCCATTGGTGTATAGAGAATAAGAGTATTGACAATGCCTATAATTTTGATCAGGATTACCGCAAAGCGCACGGAGATTGGTATGAGACTCCTAAAGATGAATCGCTTGTAATAAAATTCACGACTTCGGATGAAGAGAAGAAAGATCCGGAAAATAAAGAATGAAGTTACGCGAACCCATTGAAGGATCTCTAAAATCCTATAACACATAAAAACGGCGGCCTTTTTAAAAGGTCGCCGTTTTTTATATTTATTCAATAGAAGAATTTATCTACCTTGGCGCTTGCGCTCTGTCTCATCCAAGATGATCTTACGCATACGCATATTATTCGGGGTGATCTCTACGTACTCATCGCCCTTGATGTACTCAAGCGCATCCTCTAGGCTGAATACGATAGGAGGAGCCAAGGAAACCTTGTCGTCCGAACCAGAGGCACGCATATTCGTCAACTTCTTGGATTTGGTGACATTTACCACCAAGTCATTGTCTTTGGTATGCTCTCCGACCACCTGTCCAGCGTAAACCTCCTCGCCCGGGGCGATGAAGAAACGTCCGCGGGATTGCAAGTTATTCAGGGCATAAGCGAAAGCCTGACCTGTCTCCATAGCGATAATCGAACCATTCATACGTCGTTCAATATCACCCTTCCACGGTTGATATTCCAAGAAACGGTGTGCCATGATAGCCTCACCGGCAGAGGCGGTCAATACAGCGTTGTTCAAACCGATAATACCACGGGAAGGAATCGTGAACTCCAAGTGCATACGACCATTCTTGCTTTCCATCATGGTCATCTCGCCCTTACGTTTCGTTACCATATCGATAATACGGCTAGAGCATTCCTCCGGAAGATTCACCGTCAATTGCTCTACCGGCTCGCACTTCTCACCATCGATCTCCTTGATGATAACCTGAGGCTGACCTACCTGCAACTCGTATCCCTCACGACGCATCGTCTCGATCAATACAGACAAGTGAAGCACACCACGACCATATACCAACCAAGAATCAGCGGAATCAGTAGGAACTACGCGTAAAGCCAAGTTCTTATCCAATTCTTTCTGCAAACGGTCAAAAATATGACGGGAAGTAACAAACTTACCATCCTTACCAAAGAACGGAGAATTGTTGATCGTGAAAAGCATAGACATCGTAGGCTCGTCGATAGCGATCGTTGGCAATGGCTCCGGCTCGTTCACGTCGGCGATTGTCTCACCGATCTCGAAACCATCGATACCGATAATAGCGCAAATATCCCCGGACTGCACGGAATCAACTTTCGTACGTCCCAAGCCCTCAAATACATCCACTTCCTTGATCCTCGATTTCACCATACTACCATCACGCTTACAAAGCATGACATCTTGGCCCTCTTTCAACTCGCCACGGTGTACACGTCCTACGGCGATACGACCTACATACTTAGAATAATCCAAAGAAGTAATCAACATCTGCGGAGTACCCTCCAACATCTTTGGTTCGGGGATATACTTGATGATCGCATCAAGCACAGCCGTGATATCCTCTTTCGGCTCCTTCCAATCCTCGGACATCCAGCCCTGCTTGGCGGAACCATAAATAGTAGGGAAGTCAAGCTGCTCCTCGGTAGCATCCAGACTAAACATCAAGTCGAATACCATTTCCTGCACTTCCGACGGGCGGCAATTCGGCTTATCCACCTTATTAATTACCACGATCGGCTTCAAACCCAGTTGAATCGCTTTTTGTAAAACAAAACGAGTCTGCGGCATAGGCCCCTCAAAGGCGTCTACCAATAGCAAACAACCATCCGCCATATTCAAGACACGTTCCACCTCGCCACCAAAGTCGGCGTGGCCCGGAGTGTCAATAATATTGATCTTATATCCCTTATAATTGATAGACACGTTCTTGGCAAGAATCGTGATACCTCGTTCCCGTTCCAGATCATTGTTATCCATGAACTGATCCGGTTCTGCCTGTCCTTCACGGAAAAGCTTACCGGCTAATAACATCTTATCCACGAGCGTCGTTTTGCCGTGGTCTACGTGCGCGATAATCGCAATGTTTCTGATCTTTTGCATTGAAGACTAATTTATTGGCTGCAAAAATACGATATTTTTACGATATATATATGACATTCATGCTTCAAAACACAAAAAAGATAGTAGAATCTATTGCAAATCAAAAAGGAATGTCTACCTTTGCGACCGCTTAGATAACATAGTATTAATTTATTAAAGTAAAAAGAATCATGTATTTAGATTCAGCGAAGAAAAAAGAATTATTTGAAAAGTATGGCAAATCAGCAACTAACACAGGTTCTGCTGAGAGCCAAATCGCATTGTTCACATTCCGTATCTCTCACTTGACAGAGCACTTGAAAGTGAATCACAATGATTACGCTACGGAAAGATCATTGAAGATGTTGGTAGGTAAACGTCGTCGTTTATTGGACTATCTGATCAAGACTGACATCGAGAGATACCGCGCTATCATCAAAGAACTCGGTATCAGAAAGTAAGAAAAAGCTTACTCGAAAATATTAAAAAGGGCAATCCCAATCGGGAATTGCCCTTTTTATTTGCCTTAATCCTAGATATAATAAAATATTAATGTAAATTTGCGCCGTTTAGTATCAAATTATCAAACATTACAGGACTATAAATAACAAATCATACACATGGGAAACAACAAAATTATAGGCGCGAAAATCAAAAATATCCGGGAATCGAAACAACTCTCTATCGAGGAGGTAGCCGAACGCTCCGGGTTAGGTATCGAACAGATAGAACGTATCGAGGGTAACTTGGATTTTCCATCTTTGGCCCCTCTTATCAAAATAGCACGGGTATTAGGGGTACGTTTGGGTACATTCTTGGATGACCAAGCGGAGCTAGGCCCGGTCGTATGCCGCAAAAAGGATAGCGAGGCCGATGGTATCGGGTTCACGAACAATGCGACACAAGGGCACAAGCATATGGATTACCACTCGCTCTCGCAAGATAAGTCCGGCCGCCATATGGAGCCCTTCTTGATCGAGATCGCTCCCTCCGAGGAAGGCGAGGATTTCATTCTGTCCACGCATGAGGGAGAAGAGTTTATCTACGTATTGAGTGGCGTCGTAGAGATTAATTACGGAAAAAACACCTATATCCTAGAGGAAGGCGATAGCATCTATTATGATTCTATCGTGGCGCATCATGTACATGCGGCAGCCGACAACAGGGCTCGAATCTTAGGAGTTGTCTATACACCTTATTAAATCCGGCGTTTTATGGAATTACATAACAGAACCCTTGGCCAATGGCTGGAACATTGGGCCGAGAATACACCGGATAAGGAGTATATCGTTTATTCAGACCGTGACTTACGTTTCACTTGGAGCGAATTCAACAAGCGTGTGGACGACATGGCGAAAGGTATGTTGGCGATCGGTATCACCCATGGCACACATGTCGGCGTATGGGCGACGAACGTACCGGATTGGTTGACATTCCTATATGCAGGCGCGAAGATCGGTGCCGTATTGGTCACGATCAATACGAACTATAAACAAAGCGAGCTGGAATACCTAGTAGAGAACGCCGATATCCATACGATGTGTATCACTGACGGCGTGTTTGATGGAAGTTACGTGGACATGGTCTATACCATGTTGCCGGAATTGAAGACCTCTCAACGGGGGTATTTGAAAAGCGAGCGTTTCCCACGCTTGAGAAATGTAGTCTATATCGGACAGGAGAAATACAGGGGTATGTACAATACGCCCGAGATGTTGCTCCTCGGACAAAATATAAAGGATGAGACCTTAGAGGCAGCCAAAGCGAGAGTAAATTGCCACGACGTTGTCAATATGCAATATACTTCCGGTACGACCGGCTTCCCGAAAGGGGTCATGTTGACTCACTACAACATCGCCAACAACGGTTTCTTGACGGGTGAGCATATGAAATTCACCGCCGACGATAAGCTTTGTTGCTGCGTACCTCTCTTTCATTGCTTTGGCGTGGTATTAGCTTCCATGAACGTATTGACGCATGGATGTACGCAAGTGATGGTCGAGAAATTCGATCCGCTATTGGTATTAGCTTCTATACATAAAGAGCGTTGCACGGCCGTGTACGGCGTGCCTACCATGTTCATTGCCGAGCTGAACCACCCGATGTTCGAGATGTTCGACCTCACGTCGTTACGTACCGGTATTATGGCAGGTTCTCTTTGCCCGGTTGAATTGATGAAAACCGTGGACGAGAAGATGCATATGCGTGTAACCAGCGTGTATGGATTGACAGAGACCTCACCGGGTATGACCCACTCCCGTATCGAAGATCCGGCCGAGGTGCGTTATAATACCGTAGGCCATGAGTTCGAATTTACCGAGGTACGGGTTATCGATCCGGAGACCGGCGAGGAATGTCCCGTTGGCGTACAAGGCGAGATGTGTAACCGCGGTTATAATAACATGAAAGGTTACTATAAAAACGAAGCCGCTACCAATGAAGCGATCGACAAGGATGGCTTCCTGCATTCCGGCGACTTGGGCGTTCGTGATGAGAATGGAAACTTCCGTATCACCGGCCGTATCAAGGATATGATTATCCGTGGAGGCGAGAATATCTATCCACGTGAGCTGGAGGAGTTCCTCTATCATTTCCCCGGCGTGAAAGACGTGCAAGTAGCCGCTGTTCCTTCCAAGAAATATGGAGAGGAAGTGGGTGCCTTTATCATCCTTCACGATGGTGTGACGGCTACGGAGGAAGAGGTGAAAGACTTCTGCCGCGGAAAGATCGCCCGGCATAAGATCCCGAAATACATCTTCTTCGTCGATACCTTCCCGATGACCGGAAGCGGAAAGATACAGAAGTTCAAGTTGAAAGACCTCGGGCTGAAACTATTGCAAGAGCAAGGTATCACGCCGGCCTGACGATTTAGTGGACAGCTAACAGTTGACAGTTACTTTAAAATCTTCATAATGGGCGGCACGATCTTCCCGTGTCGCCCATTTTCCTAAAGAACGATGGACGGAATCAACACACTGCGTTACTCGGATTTATTTTTAGCGATGTATTTCGATGGCGGAAAGAGCTGCCTGCACCGGAATCATTCGCATGTGTTGGTGTATGTATATTCCGGAGAGATGGTAATCGACGAGAAAGGCCAAATCACCCGGTTACATAAAGGAGAATGCGCTTTCATCCGCAAGGACTTCAGCGTGCAGATGACGAAACAAGCATGGAATGGCGAGCAGTTCAAGGCGATCTTCTTGATGTTCACCATGAAGTTCCTACGCGACTTTTACAGCAAATTAGATCGAAATACTCTCCCTAAAGATGCCAAGCGAGATCAGGTAAGCCTTTACAAGCTACCGTCCAACCGTCCCGATATCGTAAGCTTGTTTGAGTCGATGACCCCTTATTTCAATTCCAAGATCCAACCGACAGACGAATTGCTGCAACTAAAAATGGTCGAGGGCGTTTATGTGTTGCTCAATACCGACAAGAATCTATATGCCTCTATCTTCGATTTTACCGATCCATGGAAGATAGACATACTGGAATTCATGGAGCGGAATTATATGAACGATATTTCCATGGAAGAAATCGCCAACTATACGGGACGCAGTCTCTCCACATTTAAACGTGATTTCAAGAAATGTAGCGCTCTCTCGCCCCGGGAATGGCTCATCCGACGCCGCCTTGAAGCCGCACATGGGCTGATACGTAAAGGGGGGCGTAAGGTCTCGGAGATTTGTTTCGAGGTAGGCTTCAAGAACCTTTCCCATTTCTCGAAAATCTATAAGATAGCGTATGGCGTACCGCCAACCGAGGATATATAATATTTATAATGGGCCACACAACAAAGCTATTTGAACCACATAACAAAGCCTCCATACCACTCCCTCCTTATCTTCGCGACATAAATAATAACAAAATGTAAATCAAATGATCATGACAAAGACAATGGAAGAGAAAGTAGCTTTAGTAACCGGTTCAGCGATGGGTATCGGACTCGCTTGCGCTGAAGCCTTCGCCAAGGCTGGATACATAACCGTATTGGCAGACATCCGTGAGCCGAGAGAACAGGTAGAGAAATTAGTAGCCGAGGGACATAAGGCCGTAGCGTATCGGTGCGACGTATCAAACACGCAAGCCGTAAAAGAGATGATCGACTGGATCGTAGCTACCTACGGAAGACTGGACGCGGCTCTTAACAACGCAGGCATACAAACACCGCAACGCCCAATGGCGGAAATCACCGACGATGAATTCGACCGTACCGTGGCTGTGGATTTGAAAGGTGTCTGGAACTGCATGCGTTATGAGATCCTGCAAATGCTGAAACAAGGCGGCGGCGCCATCGTCAACACCTCATCGCAAGGCGGAGTCACGGGATTTCCGGGGCAAGCGGCCTACATAGCCTGTAAGCATGCCGTTATCGGACTGACACGTACCGCCGCTATCGACTATGCGGCAAAGAACATCCGCATCAATGCCGTATGTCCGGACGTTATCCGTACGCCGATGGCGGAAGACTTAATGCGGCGTGACCCTTCCTTGGAGAAGGAGCTGGTGCGCGACATTCCCGCAGGGCGGCTCGGTAAGCCGGAAGAGATCGCCAACGCCGTACTTTGGCTATGCAGTCCGCAAGCGAGCTTCGTCGATGGCCATGCGCTATTGGTAGATGGAGCCTTCAGTATTCATTAAAGCGCAAAACTACAGAGAACCCAATACTGCAACGGCGTTGCAGTGTTACTGCAATGCGGGTTGCAGTAACGAACCCACCGTACCCCTCAGCAAGCCTCTGCCCTAGATGGAAATTCATAGATAAAGAACACCTACTATCAACGCTTTTTCGTACCTTCGCGTCTCAACCATTTATAGTATTAATTTATGTCACAATTATTTCCAACTAATCTGCCTTATAAAGTGGCAGATATGAGTTTGGCTGAATTCGGTCGCAAAGAGATCGAGATCGCCGAACACGAAATGCCGGGATTAATGGCGCTACGCCAGAAATACGCCGATCAGAAACCCTTGAAAGGCGCACGTATCACCGGCTCACTGCATATGACTATTCAGACGGCAGTGTTAATCGAAACATTAGTTGCGTTGGGAGCGGACGTTCGCTGGGCTAGCTGTAACATCTTCTCCACACAGGACCATGCGGCAGCCGCTATCGCGGCGGACGGCGTACCGGTATTCGCTTGGAAAGGCGAGACGCTGGAGGAGTATTGGTGGTGTACGGACATGGCGCTTCGTTTCCCGGAAGGTAAAGGCCCTCACATGATTGTTGACGATGGAGGTGACGCTTCCTTGCTGATTCACATGGGCTATCGTGCGGAGAACGATGCGGAGACCATCAACCGCAAAGGCGGGAATCATGAGGAACAGGTAATTCTAGATACATTAAATCGTATCCTTCAAGAAGATAACAGCCGTTGGCACCGTACGGTAGCCGAGATGAAAGGTGTGTCGGAAGAGACGACCACCGGCGTTCACCGTCTGTATCAGATGATGGAGAAAGGTGAGTTGCTGGTTCCGGCTATCAATGTTAATGACTCCGTGACGAAATCCAAGTTCGATAACTTATACGGATGCCGTGAGTCTTTGGCGGACGGCATCAAGCGGGCTACGGACGTGATGATCGCCGGCAAGGTGGTAGTCGTAGCCGGATACGGTGACGTAGGTAAAGGCTGCTCTCACTCCATGCGCTCTTACGGGGCTCGTGTACTCGTGACTGAGATCGATCCGATCTGCGCCTTGCAAGCCGCTATGGAAGGTTTCGAGGTCACGACCATGGAAGAGGCCGTGAAAGAGGGTAACATCTTCGTTACAACCACCGGAAACTGCGATATCATCACGATCGAGCATATGACACAGATGAAAGATCAATCGATCGTATGTAATATCGGTCATTTCGACAACGAGATCCAAGTGGACAAGCTTGTCAACTATCCGAATATCAAGCACACGAATATCAAACCTCAAGTGGACAAATATACGTTCCCGAACGGAAACTCCATCTTCTTATTGGCAGAGGGACGCTTGGTAAACTTAGGTTGCGCTACGGGACACCCGTCATTCGTAATGAGTAACTCGTTCACGAACCAAGTGCTTGCCCAAATGGACTTATGGCAAATGGCTTATGAGGTAGGTGTATACCGCTTACCGAAACGCTTGGATGAGGAAGTTGCCCGCCTACACTTGGAACGTATCGGCGTGAAATTATCTACATTATCACAAAAACAAGCTGATTATATCGGCGTACCGGTAGAAGGACCGTACAAGGCCGATCATTACAGATACTAATTAATTGAAAATTGAAAGTTGAGAATTGAAAATGAAGGGAGGAGAGCTCCTGTAGTTCTCGATTCTTAATTTTCAATTTTCAATTCTTAATTTTCAATTACCATGCGTTTCGCTATTCTCTCCCCCATTTATCCCTATCGTGGCGGTATCGCCCAATTCAGCGGGATGCTCTATACGGAATTAGTAAAAGAAGGTCATGAAGTAAAGGCTTTCAACTTCAAACGTCTTTATCCGGATATCTTATTTCCCGGCAAGACTCAATACGTAGAAGCGGGAGACCGTGCGATCGAAATCGAGAGCGTGCGAGTATTAGATAGCGTCAACCCGGTTAGTTATTTCAGTACCGTAAACGCCATTCGTTCCTATGCGCCGGACGTACTGATTATCTCTTACTGGATGTCCTTTTTCGTTCCCGGATACGCCCACGTAGCGAATCGGATGAAAAAGCATTGTAAGGTAATCACCCTTATCCACAATGCGATTCCCCATGAGCCGCGTTTCTTCGACAAGCCTTTAGCTTCGTTACTTTTCAAGCAATGCCATGGCTTTATCGTGATGAGCGATAACGTGCGGTATGATTTGCGGAAACTTTACCCGGGCGCTAAATATATCCAGAACCCACACCCGCTTTACAATCATTTCGGGAGTAAGATCAACAAGAACGAGGCGTGCCGGAAATTAGGAATCCATCCGTCCAAAAAGAATCTTCTATTCTTTGGACTGATACGGGATTATAAAGGATTAGACCTGCTGATAGAAGCGATGGGACAGCTTAACGAGGATTACCATCTCATTATAGCCGGCGAATGTTACGGTAGTTTCGAGAAGTATCAGACCTTGATCGATGCATCTCCGGCAAAAAAACGTATATTCGTCCACTGTGAATATATCAGCGACGAGGAAATCCCCATTTATTTCTCAGCGGCGGATGCCTTGGTACTCCCCTATCGCTCCGCCACTCAAAGCGGTGTCGTATCCGTAGCCTACAATTACGATTTACCTATGTTAAGTACTCCCGTAGGCGATTTCAAGAACAGCATCGAAAAGCCGGGTACAGGCATCGTAGTGCCTGAGATATCCGCAACGGCCCTCGCCCAAGGTATCGAGGAACTTTTCACCCCCTCACAGCAAGCCACCATCCCTGCGAACATATCCAAAGAAAAAGCAGCCCTCTCGTGGGAAACCCTAACGAGAAAACTGCTCGATTTTATCAATAGCGGTTTCATCTAGTTGTAGAGACGGGGCACACCCCGTCTCTACAACCAACCGGAATTTATATCTCTTTTTGCTTTCTAGCTTTCCAAACCGAATATCCTACCGCACCAATCAATAACAACAAGATAATCAACGAACTAAAAGAAGTAATATAAGCCGCCGTAATATAACCTTGCGGTCTAAACTCAAATACGATCTGATGCTCTCCCGCAGGAACTAACATAGCCCTTAATATCCAATCCGCCCGGAAATGCGGAGCGGGCTTCCCATCAATCGTAGCCTCCCATCCCGGTTGATAATAGATCTCAGAGAATACCGCTAATTGCTCAGAATTAGCCTTCGTCGTATAAACTAATTTATTGGGACGATAACTATCCAATGTTATCGTAGCGGTAGAGTCCAATTGAGGCGTGAAACCTTTCACCTCATTGGCGAAACGTTTATCGACAACCGCCGTCGTTAACGGATTAATCGTATTCAACGCCGCTATTTCCGCATCCGCATTCTCCACGACCTCCACTTTATCCACAAACCAAGCGTTGCCGAAAGCGAACGGATTTCTCAAAGGCGGTTGCTCCGGATTATAGATAATATAACGTGTATTTAGCATATTCAAGGACGGGCAAGCAGCGAACGCCCCCATCAAATCCTCCGCAGTCTGCGCTTTCTGGAAAGCCCCGATAACCGAGTTAAGCTCTCCTTGCAGACGGTGGTCGATCAGTTCTTGGTACCGTCTCAGCTTCGCGGCGTAATAACCACCGACGGAATGGTGATAGTACGAGGTCGTTGTCTCCAAGAAAGGATTATTCAAATTCAAGACACGATAAGAAAGGTCCTTATCCTTCATGATTTCTTGATCGGCTACCGTCTCTTTATATACCTCTGTAGGTTTCTGGCGGATAAAGTTACTATCGTTCAAATACCGTTTATCCACCGTCCATAAGTCAACCAACATCAAGACCGCAACACCGATCCCTACGAATGTCGCCACCTTTTTCCGATCTTTCGAGGTATAGAACCAGAACAACAAAGCCGCCCCTAATAAGATAAAGACCAAAGAGCGCAACGCATCCGCCGAAGCCAAGGAAGCACGATCCATTAACAAGGCGTTGTAATACCAATCCGGCAACTGATATTGAGCGTCGAAAGAAGAACGGAAATCCAACAGCATACTCGGCATCAACCAAAGGATTAAAGAAAGCCCCCCCGTGATAGCCAAAGCAGCGATCAATCCTCTCTTCAACAAGGCATCGCTCACAGTCTCGGATAACACTTCTTTTAATCCCCATATAGCGATAATAGGAAATACCATACCCGGAATAACCAATGCCATCTCTACGGTACGGAACTTATTATACATCGGCAAGTAATGGAACATAAAGTCATTGAAGCTATCAAAATTACGTCCCAATGCCAGCAATATCAAAAAGACAGAACCTCCGAATAACCACCATTTCATCGGATTCCGGATCACGAACATTCCCAGAACAAACAAGAAGCAGACCAATGCCCCGAAATAAACCGGCCCGGAAGTAAATGTCTTCTCTCCCCAATAGGTAGGAGCCTGTACCTCTTTTCCGACTTGAGCGCCTTTCGCCCTTAATTCCTTATATAACTCAGAATCCGGGCCTAGCATTCCACCCGAACTTCCACCATAGGCATTCGGAACCAACAAGGTCAACAACTCCCCTTTTCCATAGCTCCAAGCGAACGCATAATCCTTGTCCAAGCCGGAAGAGATCTTCTCGCCCGAAGGGGTCGTTGTCGTTAATTCCGTAGCCCCACGGATAGAGTTCTGTCCCAAATCCCATTGAGCATACATATTCTGGGCATTCGGCAACACCGCCAATATCACGCATCCAGCCATAATAGCGGTTACCGTACCCAGTTCTTTATAAGCTTTTTCCTTCAGTTTATTGAACAAATATCCCAAATAAACGAAGAAGCAAAGTAATAATAAATAATAAGTGATTTGCAGGTGCGTATTCGCGATAGAGAAAGCGACACCCAACAAGAACACGACCGCCCCCCATAAATACTTACGCTTGAACAACAGGGCCATACCCGCCAACGTTAATGGCATATAAGCGATTACATACGCTTTCGTGACATGGCCGGCCTCTATAATGATCAGATTATAAGACGCTAAAGCGAAAGCGATGGCACCAGCGATCGCCAACCACCAATTTAGGCCCATGACACACATCAAGATATAAAAACAGACGAATCCGGTAAACACCATCCCCGCATCCATATATCCCAACGCTTTTAAAGGCTTCTCCACTAAAAGATATCCGGGAAACCGTGGAGCCGGATTGCCATATCCCGACACATAAGGCATTCCGCCAAACATGGCATCGGACCATGCGCTGAATTCTCCCGGTTGGGCCGTCTTCTCATATTCATCCATCTGGCTATTCCCCATACCGATAGCCTTTTCCGTATCCCCTTGCCGGACTACCTTACCTTCAAATACGGCCGGAGAAAAATAAATCACCGTCAATACCAAGAATACGGCTATCGCAGCGATATGTTTTCCCCATTTACTCATTATACTCCGCATAAAACTTATCTATAATTTATTGTTTATACTCTACCTTTAAACCATTTGGCAAAATAGAATCTCACGGCGAACCAACCATGCAACAGAATCGTCGACACCTTGCCATAATACTTACACATGACCTCATATCGCTCCTTTAAGGAAGCTTTCCGGTTCACACTACTTAACCCTTCCTCCAAAAAATTAGACAGGATCAAACGTGTATTATGTATTCTTTTCGATCGTCTCAGACATTGGATACACCAATCATAATCCGCCGTCAAACGGTATTCCATATTATATAACGGAGCGATCTCCCGTTTTGATATAAACGACTGGTGACAAACCAACATTCCCATCCGGAAACTCTTCCAAGTCAGTTTCTCCGGAGCTTTCAACCTGCGCATCCCTAACGATCTACCCTCCGCATCAACGATCCGGGTCTCTCCGTAAATCACGTCAGGCAAAGATACTTTCTTTTTCAAAGACGCCACAATTCTTTGCACGGTATCTGCGGTATAAAGTGTATCACCCGCATTCAAGAACCACACATAGTCCCCCGTAGCCAGCTTCAATCCCTTATTCATAGCATCATACAAGCCTTTATCAGGCTCGCTTATCCAAGAAGCGATACCGGACTCATATTGCTTGATGATCTCTACGGTCTTATCCTTCGACGCTCCGTCAATCAATATATACTCAATATTCGGATACGACTGGCTAAGTACGCTCAATATCGTACGCTCCAGCCATCGCTCCGCATTATAGGTGATCGTTATGATCGAAAATGTAGGTTGCTGATTCATTTCCATTATCTCTTATAAATTTCCGACTTGTCTCACACGATATTTTTGTAAAGGATGCTTAGGAGAAGACGGATATAATCTCTCTAGTAGCCCATCCTCTAACATTCTTGGTATAACCCGATTAATTAAATAAGAAGCCTCTCTATGAACAGCTTCCGCTATTATTTCCAGAGCTACATAATCCTCACAAACAGATAGTATTAACCTCGACAAATCCTCATAACGCATATATTTCTTACTTTCATCCTTCTCCAGTTTGCTTTCATCTTTTTGAGGCTTGCTTTCATCCTTCTTCAGTTTGCTTTCATCCTTTTGAGGCTTGCTTTCATCCTTCTCCAAAAACAGCAAACGGTACCTAGTTCCCCGGCCATTTCCTATAGACTCCAAAAAACCAGCATTGCACATACTTTTCAGTAGCTTTGTAATATTTGAGCTATGTTGGTTCAAAATATATTGAAGTCTTTCATTAGATACTTGTTTTTCAGAGTAACAAAGAGCCAAAACCGTGAATTGATCATATGGAATTCTTTCAATTTCCCGTCCAAACAGACGCTTAAGTTCTTCTAAGACTTCCTCTGGATACAAACTTTCCATCGGTAAATTCAACACCACCCGATCCGGGTGACTTTGCTCCTCTACAAATGGAGGTCTCCAATTCGCATTTTTCCAACCCATAAAAATCTTATTCACCCCACTTCCTGCTTTCTCAGAGAAGCCAATCAGCATAAACATCTTTTGCAAGCTCTTATTACGGCATATACTTTCACCTCCGGCATAATACTGGGCCTTACTCACTAGCAGTGTTCCGGGATTTTTAAATACATAACGATCTTTCCATTGTTCTATCGTTATATTTCCTTCCTCCATATAATCACAATGCACCAATGTATTTACAAATGCCTCACGTAAAGCGACATGTGTGGTAGTATCTTCCAATCTCACACCATTCTCCAAACGGAATGGCTTAGGCAGTACAGATGATAATTTAGGATACACACGCCGATAAAATTGAAAAAGATTCGCTTCCCAAGTTCCATCCATACAAATGCGATCTGTCCATCTAACATTCTCATCTACCGACATTTTTTCCTGATAATCCGGAAAATAAGATGGAGCACATTCATTATCCGTTATACTTTCTGTCCTTCCAAACATTAATATACCCGCTAAAGTAAACCCTTCTTGACCTGTTTGCCTATCTTGTCGATATCCTCCCAATTTTCTCAAAAAAGCCATATCATCAAGTGTCAACCAAGGGTGATCTGGCTGACGACTAGAAAGTAGCAGTCGATATTGTTTAAGTGAGTCCAAATCAATATCTTCCATTGAATAATTACATAAAATACGAGAATCTCTCGGATGTTCCTCATCCGCATCGGCAATCATTCTGCGAACTTCCGTATCCGTACATTTATAATCTCCCTCATTATTTCGTTTATAAGTATGTCCATTCAAGGGATTTCTTGTTAAATATACAGGACGTTGTGAACGAGATGCTCTCGGAACATAAATCAGCAAAAGAGATTTTCCTCTATAGTCTACCTCTTGAATATTCTTGTCAGTAAGTAAATTAACATTAACGCAATCCGGATTATTCAATTGGTTACAAATGATTTGCCGATAAGACACAATTTGCTCTGGAAGAAGTCCCTCCACAAATAGTGCCCCATTTTTCTCCTTTATTCCCAGAACGATAGTTCCTCCATCTGTATTCGCAAATGAAGAATACGTTTCCCACACACTATTTGGGAATCCGGCACGAGCGGTCTTAAACTCTAAATCGACAGCCTCTTGACTACGTAACAAGCTATCCACATATTCTACAAAATCCCACTCGTCCACCTTAATCCATTCAGGCTTATGCTGATCGTCCATTTATTCCATTTTTCCACAAATGTAGCAATTTTCATTTGCTTTCAATCACCTACCAACAAGCATTCATTCTTACTTCGATATGCTGATCTTCTTTCACGCTATTTTCTCTTATTACACAGGCTCTGATACAAAGCTATATATTTTTCGGCAATAACCGATTCCCTATAACAATCATGCACCTTGCGGACGCAAGCCTCACTAAATCGAAAAGTCTCTTGGTTGTCAATTATCCACTTAATCCCTACAGCCAAATCATTTGTATCCTTATATTTAGCTACATACCCATTCTTCAAATGATCTATCATCTCCGGAATCCCTCCTGTCTCAAATCCCACACAAGGCGTACCGCATGCCATCGACTCCATAATCGTATTGGGTAAGTTATCCTCCAACGAAGGAATAACGAACATATCGGCACAGGCATAAACGGAAATCATAGAGTCTTGATCCGATATATATCCCAGCGTATTCACCTTAAAAGGAAACTGGCTAATCAATTCTTCCGAGCTATTTCCCATCAACACGATTTCTATGCGATCTTGGTATTTCTCTTTTAGTTTTTCGCAAGCCTCGATCAAAAAAATCGCTCCTTTCCGGGTATCTGAAAGCTTAGCGGCGGCAAAAAGAAGAAGGAACTTATCTTCCGGCAGGCCGAATCGTTTACGGGCCACCTGCTTTTCCATACGCTTAAAGGCTGTCACGTCAATCGGGTTAGGAATCGAGGTAAAACAGGCTGTTCTCAACCAATTGCCTTTTTTGGCCTCTTCCATTATCCATCGGCTACAACCGACAAATGTAATCTTAGATAACCCAATTTTCCCTTTCTCCTTAAAAACAGAAGCCGCTAGATCAAAAAACGGATTTCGTTTCAGCATCGGGCACTGATAACAATTCGATATATACTTCTCACATCCTCCCGGATAATGACAAATAGCCGTAGCTGGCCACAAATCATGCATAGTCCACACAATAGGTTTTCCGGTATTTACTAATTTCTTAATATCAGAAAGAGACAAAAATCCTTGATTCACCCAATGCAGATGAATCACATCTGCCTGTTGCACTAATGGGTGCTTCGATAAATCCGTGCCTGTATTGGCTATGGAAACTTGAAAAAGGTTCTTCTTGCTAAAGAAGTTACAGATAAAGATTATCAGTCGTTCCCAAATGAAGCGAAAAGAATTAAGCCTATGTGAAGTCCATGAATTATTTACAGAGAAAACTTTTACATGGTCTGTTTTCCGATCACGTACTAACATAGAAACCTCTACACCAGATTTACCCAATGCTTTCGCTAGTCGGTTCGCAGCGACTGCCGCTCCACCGGTTAATTCAGAGGTATTTAATATCAATATCTTCATGACTTCTCTATTATTTTCCAATAACCATTTTTCCTAGCTCCAATGCGTTCAATCCAACCATGCTCTTTCAACTTTTTTATAAGCTTCCGGATATACTGCTCTGTCAAATCCAAACGATTTGCTAAATCTATTTGACGGATAGTAGGCTCCTCTCGCAAGATCTGATATACCTCCCGTTCCATATCCGACAATTCATTTATCCGCTCATTTATCCGCTCATTTATCCGCTCATTTATCCGCTCATTTATCCGCTCATGAAAAAAAGTCAAGTATAAAAAACCCATCTTATGCTCATATACAGGAGCGGATAATCCTTCTGCCAAGCAGTTGTCAATAATACGTTGTGTTCCCCGTCCCCAACTCTCGATAAAGCCAGCTTTGTAAAAAACATCCGCTATCAACTTATTATGAGGTCTAGAGGGGTGAGGACGAGACAAGTCCTCAACCGTAATATCGTGCAAACGAGCTTCATTCCCTATCACCAGCTTGTCCTCGTAAACACGTACCTGAATTTCGGAAGAAACAAAATATTCTCGATGGATAATCGAATTCAATAAGGCTTCCCGCAGAGCCTCGTAGGGATAAACCAGTTTCTCACGCCTATGAATCCCCTCATACGATATATAACTTAATAAATATTTCGTTCGCAATATATCCAAAGCCCGATCAACCTGCTGAATCAGGTTCCCCTCGACAATATCGGTTGTCAGTACCTCCGTATCGGTAAGGAACTTTCCTATTTTAATACGAGCTTGTAACACATATCTCTGCACATTCTTTCCAAACAAGACTACAGCGGCTCTCTTGAAACGGCCTCCTACGACCAAATTCAACCGCTCCATCAAAGCCAGCAGATCCGTTTCCTGCTCGATGGAAGGAACCCGGTCTTTAGCCAATAGCTTAAAACGTTCTACCGTATCGGTATCTATGTCCTCCAATGAGAAATCCTCCTCGATCACACTTTCCCATGTCAAACCCATTTTCGCAGCCAAAAACATATTTAGCTGATTCCCTTGTAGCTCGGAAGTAACGCTTCCACTCCGGGTATAATACCGTCCATGCACGGAAATCGGCATGGCAGAAGGTTGGACTTCTATTTCCAAATATTCTTTACCGGCCTTCTCCCTCAAATGGATAAGAGGCATAATACCCGTTTTCTGAGCGATAAAGTTCGGCAGTTTCTCAATCAACTTCTTTGGCTGCTCTATCCCTACAACTTCTCCTTTATCATCGATACCGATATATAATACACCACCCTCCGTATTACAGAAAGCTGATATATAACGGGTATATTCGTCATGCCATGACTCTTTGAATTCGGTATGTTGGTTTTCTTCCATAATCTAAAATTATATCAAACTTTTTTTCTAAATATCCTCCGAACACAAGTATTTAATTTAACTAACAAGGAATATGGTAAACAATTTAAAAACAAATGATAGTTACAATCCAAATTCAATAATCCCCAAGACAATAAACGTATATACTCCAAAAATGCACTTTTCTTATCATTATCAAAAACAAAGATTACAAATCTTATCTTGTACCAAAGATAAACATAATTATCTAAGTCTTTTATCTGATAAGAGCAGTTTAGCCTCCAAAGCTCTATACCAACATAGTCTTCTTTTATTGCTGGCTGCATATTTTTCTTAACACTCAAATAGCAACTGCTATCTCTTCTATACAATGCTAGGTTTGATTTCGAATAAGCTATTTTATACAAGCAAGCTAATTTAGCCCAAACGATTACATCTTCACCTAAAGAAATGCCCTCAGGGAAACAACCAATAGATAAAATAGCCTTTTTTCGAACAGCCACAGCTGAAGTCCAAATAGGTCCTCTCGCTTTTGAGGCCATCGTAAAATAATTATCTAAAATACCCTCATTCTCTTTAAAAGAATAATAATCAATTGATGCGGGAGTTATCATATTATTCATCTTAAATGAATAAGCTGTACCAAAAATATCACATTCCGGATATTTTTCAACCAAGAAAGCGATAGTTTTTAAATAATCAGGTAACCACTCGTCATCAGCATCAAGAAAGGCAATAATCTCACCTCTAGCTTCTTTAATACCTTGGTTCCTCGCTGCAGAAACACCTTTGTTCTCCTGTTCAATCAATCGAACTGAATTTTTAAACACAGCTTCATTTTCTGAAAGAAAATCCATCAAAACAGATAAACTGTCATCTGTCGAACCATCATTGACTATTAGAATTTCAAAATCAGAAAAGATCTGCTGTTTAACAGACTCCATGGTTCGACAAATCACTGCAGCTTTGTTATAAAGAGGAATCACTATGCTTATCATATTTACATAACGCCTTTATTAGCATAATTAATAGCTTGAGATATTTCCATTATCTTCATATGGTACATCTCATACAATTTACCCCGGTTCTTGATTTCCTGAAATCCCATCAACCCCTTATTCCAAATACGCATTCCTCCAGCTATCATTGACTTAAAACCAGCATTATACCATCCAACTTTCAAGCCACACAACCATGCACGTAAACACAACTCACAATCATCACATTGGAAGGGGGCTAAAGAGAAATCAATATGTCCTAAATGCTCAATGAATAATTTCTTGTTTAACAACATGGGGGCCCGATTTACAGCATGCACAAAATAAAAATCTTTATCTCGTAGTCTATCATCCTTATATAAATCCACATATCCCCACTTTTCCTTATCATCGGTAACGAACTCCAATCCATTCAGACCACCTAGAATAGCCATATCCGGATATTTCTTAAAATAAGATATACCTTTGTCCACCCAGTCCAAATCGGTTATCTCATCATCATCCTGCATTAAGACTATATATTCACCATTTGCGAAACGAATAGTCTTGTCATACATCACGTTCTCATACAAGTCGTTGGCACGCACCAAAAACTCATTACCACGAGTAAGAAACCTCATAAGAGACTTAGTATGTTTGTATTCAGAGCCATCATCTATTACTACGATTTCCGCGTTCGGGTACTCACGTAATTTACTAACAATACGTTTGACTCCCACGCTTTTATTATGAGATTCTATAATAAAGCTAACAAGCGGTTGATTAGTATATCCTTTCGCCAACCAATCCTCATAAGTTTTCTGCTTTCTTTTAAAGGCACGTTTCGCCAATGCCCAATAAACTTTCTCCCAATATAAACGAATATCCATTCTTCCTTAATTTATTATAGAATTTAACTGATTGAATAAAGATGTTATATACTGATCATAACTATGATACATATTATTCTCTTTAAGCAAGACATCCTTAACTCCCTCACAATGCCTTATGCTAAACAAGAGTTTTTCCCCTAACTCAGTATTTGAGTCAGGATCAAACAAGTCACCATTCCTATGGGGCTTTATCAAACAAGCCGATCCTGCCGCAGAAGAACATAACGTATAGCAACCTGCCAACAAAGCCTCATTAATAACAGTCCCAAAAGGCTCATAGATACTAGGTAACACGAATATCTGAGCTATATTGTAATAAGCGAACAGATCCAGCCCTTCTTGTTTCCCGACAAATTGAACAGAATGCATATATATATATCCCCGTATCTGCCGTTTTAATTCGGCTTGCAACTCACCATCCCCAACTATAAACAACCGAGCTTCCGGACTTTTTCCTATTACATCATGAAATGCTTTTAATAAGAGAGATACATTTTTCACTTCTACCAAACGTCCAACATACAATATAACCTTTTTCCCTATCAGATCATACTTCTTTGTTAAAGATACAGATAAAGGAAGAGCTTGCTTCAAACGCTCACGAAAAATGGCATCAGATTGAATTATAGGGAAATAACAGTATTTCGCCTTGTATTTCAAAGAAGTACCATACCATTCCATGGATTTCGGATCCGCCAAAATTACCGCTGATAGAATATGCAACATCACATAACGCATAATTCGTTTCACCCAACTAGCATTTTGAGCCATTTTCACATTATCATCACAGACCGTAACAATCTTCAGGCGCCAATTAACCAATATCTTAAACAAACATACCAACAACCCAAGCAAGTTATACTCAGAAATGAAAACAACATCAGCCTTATTTTTCCACAATATAGATAAAACATCAAATCGCAAGTTCTTAATACCCAGAAAGCCTGGGCTCAGGTACTTTGGAATAAAAGATAAATATTCTTGAAGTCGCTTTTGATCGAACGTTTGTTCCAACGCGTTGTCAAACTCAAAATAGAACTTTGCATCAAATATCTCATCTATCGAGTTAAAAAAATCAACTCGGTAAGGAGCGATCGCCGGATGGAAAACGATAAGTTTCTTTTTCATATCAAAAAATGTTTTATCTTCGTTGAATGCCAGACCTCCCTATTTGTTTCCAACTTCATCCTCCAATAAGAACGTCTTTCCTTATTGCTTAACAAAAGGAATTGAAAAAGACGAATATAACTTTTCAGCTGGGTAATAGCAAAGATCAATCGGCAGCCAAAAATACCATAAACCTTTCGAAAATAGATGTATTGCCCCTCATATAAAAAATAAAGACGAGATTGCTTTATATAAGAAGCACGTCCCTCCAAGTGCGTAATTTGAGCAGAGGGAACAGAATAAATAGAAAAACCAGCCCGGGTAATACGGTTGCATAATTCCGTCTCTTCATAATTCATGAAAAATTCAGGAGAGAAACCACCGACCTTCAACAATACCGATTTTCGAACCATCAAATCAGCTCCTATAATAGACGCAACAGGAATGGGCTTACCTTCCTTATTGAAATACACTGACCGAGGAAAGGACAAACAAATCGGAGAGATATATAAAATAGATAGAAACTCCCATATAAAAGAGGGGAAACTCCTGCTAAAAGAAGTCGTAGGAAGCCCTCGCTCATCATATAGATTTCCACCACAAGCCCCAACATCAGGGTGCTCTATCAAATACGCATACAATTTATCGATCGCATCATTTCTCAATATGGTATCCGGGTTCAAAAACAAGATACAATCACCTGACGCATATGTCATGCCCAAATTATTCGCACGTCCAAATCCCATGTTTTCATCAGCTTGTACACATATCACTTCCGGATATTGTTTTTGTATTAACTCCAATGAACCATCACCAGAGGCGTTATCTACAACGATAATCTCATAATCAACATCTTCCGTTTTTTCTTTCACCGACTTAATACTATCCAATATTAATCGCGCAGTCTTATAATTCACATAGACGATAGAAATATTCATTTTAACATAGAATTACCATTACAACTTTCGCAAATATTTTCGTATGCGCAAGTGCTTCTTACACAAATAGTACATATAATAAAAAAATCCCAAGCCATTTAGAATCAATCGACCTCTATCTCTTAACATCACTATATCATGTTCTTTAGAGCTAAGGCCATCCATTCTGAAAACAGATACAATATCTTTCAAATATACAAATTTGAATCGTTTAGCAAACAAATTAATATTATATGCATAGTCTGAGAAGAGCCTATATTTCAAGTCATAAGAATAATTTTTATAAGCGGCCTTAGGATAAAAAATAGATTGATGGCAGATATTAGTACTACAAATCGTATAAGCAGAATATGGACCACCATAAATATACGATCGCCTTTGCGTCGGATCAACAAATAAAGCATCGCCATAATAAACAGCCTTCGGATCTCGTACACTCCTCATAGCATTCTCCACCGTAAACTCAGCCACAAATTTATCTCCCGCATTCATGAATATCAAAAAATCTCCCGTAGCCATGGACAATGCTTTATTCATCGCATCATAAACGCCATGGTCTTTCTCTACTAATAGCTTGGATATACGTTCTTTATAAGTTTTGACAATATCAATTGTCCCATCAGTGCTATCACCATCAATCAATATATACTCTATCAAAGGATAAGTTTGTGACAATACACTCTCAATCGTACCTTGAATCTCTTTCTTTGCGTTTAAAGAAACAGTGACAATACTTACTTTGAACATTCTATTTATTTTTTTATCAAATCAAAAATAGCACAGCCGAAATGACAACCACAGTTTGCCTCTATTAACTCTTGCGTCAACTTCACTTCTTTATGGAAAGAATTACTATCATCCACATATGAGAAAGTACGAATGTCGAAAAATGGGGTAATCATTTCCAATAAAAACTTCAATGAAAACACACGATGCGCATGAAACTCTATGCGCTGTTCTCCCATAGGTACCGAAAAATAGAACCGTCCCCCCGTATCTAGCAAGTTTGTGATATTCTTAAAACCGATAAAATAACCATCATAACAAATTGGATCTCCATAGCGTCCTAAACCAAAATGTTCCAACGCATGTAAGCAAGATACAGAATCAACGGGTCCAAGCTGCAGACCACCTGCCCGCATTAAATCTGCTTGGTGGAAAACTACATTTGGAATATTATCCTGCATTGGCCTTATATCAAGGACCTCTATTTCCCGAAATGATGCAACATGAGCAACAAAACCATCTATACGACTTCCAATATCCACATGACGATTAGGGTTATTATTCTTTACACAATTCGCCACATACAAGTCTTGAAAAAAATAATGGAAACTTAGAGAGCCGGCATTTTCTTCTTGATCGCTATAGCAAGGATACAAACATGTAACCGGGAACAATTCAGAAATATCCGAATATTGAGATTTTAATACCTTTAAATCTGCTTTTAATCTTTTGTATTTATTAAAAGACATTCGCCCTGACATCAAGGTAACCCCTAAATACAAATAAGAATAAAAATTAATCTTATTCTTACAAACACTTAATATCTTTCTCACGTTCATACTTTTCATATTCTAAAAACAAAATTTCTAAGACTCTTTATTCCTCAAAAAGGACAAGCTTTCTTTCAATATAGCGCAATTAGCCAACCACAATAGCGTTATATATATACTCCCCATCAACAAGACCCTCCCGATAAACAATAAATAAACAGAATGGATAGCAGCAGTCAACAACCAAGCACTCCCCAAGGACAAAGCCGTGATTACCGCATATGGAAACACATCAAACACAATGTCTTTC
The DNA here is from genome assembly GCF_023656845.1 of Parabacteroides sp. Y3-G-102. Classification (NCBI taxonomy): domain Bacteria; kingdom Pseudomonadati; phylum Bacteroidota; class Bacteroidia; order Bacteroidales; family Tannerellaceae; genus Parabacteroides; species Parabacteroides sp. Y3-G-102. The sequence goes on from NZ_JAMOKU010000020.1 coordinate 34,909, forward strand.
AGGCTAATTCCAATAAGCTTATAGGCTTGATAATGCCAATAGAACAGGCTTACAACATAAGTCGAAATATAAGCCTTTATCATGGTCTCAATTCCTAAGGGGGATGTAAAATAAAGAAGTAACAATTGAATAACTCCTTGGCTAACATTCCCTAGCAGATAAATATTTGATTTACCATATGAGATCAACAATTGTGTATATAATAGCCAAATGGGCAAAATCGTTCCTAGTAAACAAAACAATTGTAAGAAAGAGACACTTGGCATCCATTTTTCCCCAATTGTGATTAAAATAAACTCTTTAGCGACAAACGCCAAACCGATCATACAAGGAAAAGACAAAAAAACCGCAAACCGAACCATTTTCCGGAAAATATAGCATTGTCTCTGTCTCTCCTCTCGTACCTGCACCAATACTGGCTGAGCTACTGAATTGACCATACCACAAAGAATAGTATTTCCCATCAACATCCATTTATAGCCTTGAGAATAATATCCAACCCAAGTTGCGTTAAACAGCCTTCCTAATAAAACAGAGAAAAAATTATTATTGATTTGTTGGAAAATATTCGTAAGAAATATTTTTACACTAAAAGAGAACATATCTCTTAATGGACGAAAATCGAACTCTAAGGAAGGACGCCAAGGCGCTATCACACATTTTAACACAGAGCTGACACTAACATACACGACGCTTTGAAAGACCAAAGCCCAATAAGCCCACCCTTTTAAGGCAAAAACAATACCAATCAAACCAGATAGAACGAGTGCCGTAATATCAATCTTAGCTTGTTCCTTGACCATCAACTTTTTAAACATCACAGTAAAAGCGACAGTCCCGATCCCAGAGAAAAAGAAACCAACGAACAATACCCTTGACAAAGAAATCAGTTCCGAACGATTGTAAAAACGAGCAATTAAAGGAGCACTGAAGAATAAAACCACATACAAGAGGAGGCCAACAAAACAAGAAAACCAAAATACAGCATTATAATCTTTATGTGTGACATCCTGTTTATTAGTTAAAGCCACCGTAAACCCACTATTTATAATCGTATTAGCAATTCCTGTAAATATCGCCAACATCCCTACCAACCCATAATCCTCCGCATTAAGAATCCGAGCCAGATAAATACCAAACAACATCCCCAGCAACTGCTGCACCCCATTGCTGACCCCTCCCCAGAAGAGCCCTTTCGCTGTCTTATCTTTTAGTGATTGTTCTGCCATTTGATATTTACGGTAAAAGTGCCACAAAGATAAACATTTACTCTTGGGTAACGGGCAAAACCCGGAAGCTTTTCATACTTTATGTATAAAATAACAAATAGTACGTATGGAAATATGAATTAGTATCAATAGAAAACACCAATTAGTATCAATAGAAATCCGGATTTCTATTGATACTAATTAAAAAGTCTCGCACCTACTAGATATAATAAACTAATAATCAGAAATATACAAAACAGGCCCATTCTAATATAGCTTATTGTACATTTTTACATTTTACTAGTCTTGCGAACTAAAGGATGCGAAACAGGCACTCGTAGACTAATAGGCACATACACGGACATTGACAGACATAAACCGACACTGGCCGATTTGCCTCATACGGCTTACGATACCTTTGTCATGTTTTAGAAAACAAGGTAATTCATTTAATCATCTTTTAAAATTTAGAAATTATGGCAGTAAAGTACAGATTGATCGAGAGAAAGAACTTGGGTAACGACAAGACAGAAACACCCAAGAAACAGTATGCGCAAGTGGTCTATGGGGATCTCGTAGAGTTCGAGACTTTCCTTGAGGAAGTGGCAGATGGAAGTGGAGTAGGCTCCGCCCAAGTCAAGGCGGTACTCGACCGTATCAATATCGTGTTGAAACGAAATCTCTCGCAAGGGCGCAGGGTGAATGTAGGCGAATTGGGTAATTTCCGTTTTGGGGTAGGCTCTACGGGAGCCCCTACCACCGAGGAATTTACCACCAGTTTGATCAAAGAACCTAAAGTTGTCTTTAGCCCCGGAAAGGCCTTGAGAATAGCTAAGAAACTCACTAATTTCGAGAAAAAGGAACTCTCCGAACCGCAAAGCGGGGGTAGCCAAGACAGCGAAAGCCCTGACGAGATCTAAAATCTCAATCTCTATTCGCGGTGGATTTATGCTTTCAATACGTAAATCCACCGTATTGTTTCCAATATAAAACAAAAAGCAAGCGGATGCGTTCCTACATCTTAAACGTATGATGATTATCACCCGAGACGAGAAACGAACCATCCAAGTCCAAGAGAGAACGATCGAGGTAGTCCCTATCTGGGAATGGATTCTCAAGCCTTCCCCGCATAAATCCTCCGTATAATATCCACCACCTTCATACCTTCCAAGACGTTAGTCGTTATGATCTCGCCGGGGGCGCCGGAAAGGACATTGACTACGTTACGGATCACGAAGTTGTGGTTTTGGGCGGAGCCTTTGTAAGGGCCATAATCATTGCCGGGGTTGGTAGGGGCCAATTCCGGCATTTCATGCCCCTTGATATGGCAATATTCTACCTCATTCATATATTGACCGCCGATTTTCACGCTGCCATTCTCAGCCACGATCAGCATGCTGCTTTCCAGATTCTTGTCCCATACCGCCGTAGAGTAGCTCAAACTACCCATTCCACCGTTCACGAAATTAAAATTCACGAAACCGGAATCCTCAAAGGCGGTCAGTTTCTCGTGGTTGAAGTCGGCGAAACGGGTCTGGATATTACAGATATCCCCGAATAACCAGTACATAATGTCGATGAAATGGGAGAATTGGGTGAATAAGGTACCACCATCCAAGGCAGCGTCGCCATGCCATCCTCCGGGTTTATAGTAGCGTTCGTCACGGTTCCAGTAGCAATTCAGCTGCACCATATAAATCTGGCCTAATTTTCCGGACTCAACCATCTCCTTGATCCAGACCGAAGGCGGGGAATATCGGTTTTGCATCACGCAAAATACCTGCTTACGGAATCTCAGCGAGGTATAAACCACTTTCTCGGCATCCGCCAAGGTCAAGGCCATAGGCTTTTCTATGACCACATGATGTCCGCTTTCTATCGCTTGGATCGCCATCTCGGCATGTAAACCGTTGGGTGTACAAATATTCACCACATCTATATCCAATCCCAAACGGAATAGTTCATCTATATTCCGGGCGAAAGGGACCGCATAAGCCTCGATCCCCAGCTCCTCTTTCGGACGGATATCACACAAAGCGACCAACTCCGCCCTTTCATCCCGGGTAATCATCTCGGCATGACGCTTACCTATATGACCACAGCCGATCACGGCGAAACGTATCTTCTTATTCATAAAACACTCTTTATAGATTCTATAATATAAGCCTGCTCCTCTTCTGTCATCTCCGTATGAATCGGCAAGGATAATACGGATCGGCTCAAGCGAGAAGCGACATTCAAATCCCCGGAAATCCGGCATCGACCCCTCATCACCTCCTGCTCCTGCAAAGGCAATGGATAATAAATCATAGAAGGAATACCTCGTTCTTTTAACGCTGCTTGTACTTGATCCCTCTTTTCTACAGCTAGCTGTACCGTATATTGATGATAGACATGCGATGAAAAGACTGATTTTAGCGGTTTGCGTACAGTTTTCAATCCGGAAAAGGCAGCATCGTATCTAGCAGCCACTTTACAACGAGCGGCGGCAAATTCATCCAAATACCGAAGCTTAACATCTAAGACAGCGGCCTGCAAGGTATCCAAACGGGAGTTGCAGCCCACCAAAGAATGATGATATTTCATCTTTTGCCCATGATTGGCGATCATTCGCAGGCGTTCGGCCAATCGCACGTCGGAAGTAAACATCGCCCCACCATCTCCATAACAAGCCAACGGTTTCGAGGGGAAGAAAGAGGTCGTACCTATAGAGGCGATCGTACCGGCTTTCTTTACCGTTCCATCCGAGAAGGTATAATTAGCACCGATGGATTGGGCATTATCCTCGATCACATATAAATTATGGCGGCCAGCGATACTCAAGATCGATTCCATATCACAACACTGGCCAAAAAGATGAACCGCGATAATAGCTCTCGTCTTTTCAGACAGGGCATCTTCTATCTTTTCCGGGTCTATATTGAATGTACCGGGATCTACATCCACTAATACCGGCACTAGGCCAAGAGCCAAAGCAACCTCAGCCGCAGCGATATATGTAAAAGCAGGAACGATCACCTCATCGCCCGAATGTAAGTCTAATGCCATCAAGGAGATTTGCAAGGCATCCGTACCGTTGCCGCACGGGATCACATAAGGAACACCTAAATAATCTGATAAATGGTTACAAAATCCCTTCACCTGAGGGCCATTGATAAAGGCACAAGCATTTATCACCGTTTGCATGGCAGGATCGATCTCACTACGCAAACGTTCATACTGCTTCCGCAGATCTACCATCTGTATCTGTTTCTCAAGCATCTTATCCATTCAAAAAATAGGGCTATCCCGTCGTTAAAACGGAATAGCCCCCTCATTATTGCGTTTATCTTATTATTTCACCTCGCTACCCGGTTTCACCTCTTTCTCCGGGGTGATAACGGCCAGCTTTCCATCGAAATTCTCGGCGGAGAGAATCATGCCCTCGGAAACAATACCTTTCAGCTTACGGGGAGCTAAGTTAGCGATAAAGCAAACTTGCTTGCCTACCAATTCCTCGGGTTTATAATGCTGGGCGATGCCCGATACGATCGTGCGTTTCTCCAGGCCATCGTCTATACGGAACTGAAGCAGCTTATCCGCTTTCGGAACCTTCACGCATTCCAGCACCGTACCCACACGGATATCCAGTTTCATGAAATCATCGAACTCAATATTCTCACGGATCGGTTTCGCCTTATAATTCGCTTCCTCATTCGCTTTCTTCGTATCCAATAATTTCTGCACTTGGGCCTCGATCACGCTATCCTCTATCTTCTCGAACAACAACTCTGCCTTGCCCAATTGATGACCGGCCTCCAATAGATCCGTAGCACCTAGGCGATTCCATCCCAACGGCTCTACATTCAGCATCTTATTCAGTTTCTCCATGCTAAACGGCAAGAACGGCTCAAAAGCGATCGCCAGATTAGCCGTAATCTGCAAAGCGATGTTCATGATCGTAGCGACACGAGGCATATCCGTCTTTGCCAACTTCCAAGGCTCCATATCAGCGAGATACTTATTTCCGATACGGGCTAGGTTCATCGCCTCTTTCTGAGCGTCACGGAAGTGGTAGGTATCCAACAGACGTTCCACGTTCTCTTTCACATCCGCGAAATCCTTCAAGGTCTGACGATCGTAATCCGTCAACTCGCCAGCCGCCGGCACCTTACCCTCGAAATACTTATCCGTAAGGACTAACGCACGATTCACGAAGTTCCCTAAGATAGCGACCAACTCGTTATTATTACGAGCCTGAAAATCTTTCCATGTGAAATCATTATCCTTTGTCTCTGGCGCATTGGCCGTCAAGACATAGCGCAACACGTCTTGCTTGCCCGGCATATCCACCAGATACTCGTTCAACCAAACCGCCCAGTTGCGGGAAGTAGAGATCTTGTCGCCCTCCAAGTTCAAGAACTCGTTAGCGGGGACATTCTCCGGCAAGTTATAAGAACCTTCCGCTTTCAGCATGGAAGGGAACACGATACAATGGAACACGATATTATCTTTACCGATGAAATGGACCATTTTAGTCTCCGGATCCTTCCACCAAGTCTCCCAGCTATCCGGCAGCAACTCCTTCGTATTAGAGATATAACCGATCGGAGCGTCGAACCATACATACAGCACCTTTCCTTCCGCCCCTTCTACGGGAACAGGGATACCCCAATCCAAATCGCGACTCACCGCACGGGGTTGCAGACCCATATCCAGCCAACTCTTACACTGCCCGTAGACGTTCGGCTTCCATTCCTTATGATCCTCCAAGATCCATTTACGCAAGAATGGCTCCCACTTATCCAAAGGCAGATACCAATGCTTCGTCTCACGCATCACCGGCTTGCTGCCACTGATAGCGGATTTCGGATCTTTCAAATCCGTCGGGCTAAGGGAAGTACCGCAAGCCTCGCACTGGTCGCCATATGCCTTCTCGTTTCCACAATGCGGACAAGTACCCGTGATATAACGGTCGGCCAAGAATTGCTTCGCCTCCTCATCGTAGTATTGCTCGCTTGTTTTCTCGATGAATTCGCCTTTATCATACAATGTACGGAAAAAATCCGAGGCCATCTGATGATGCGTAGCGGAAGTAGTACGTGAATAGATATCAAACGTGATGCCGAACTCCTCGAACGATTTCTTGATAATACCGTGGTAACGATCCACCACATCCTGCGGTGTGATCCCCTCTTTCTTCGCTCTCAACGTAATGGGTACCCCATGCTCGTCCGAACCACCAATCATCAACACTTCCTCTCCCTTCAAACGAAGGTAACGGGCATAAATATCAGCAGGCACATACACCCCGGCCAAGTGTCCGATATGCACCGGTCCGTTCGCATACGGCAACGCCGTAGTAATCAGCGTTCTCTTAAAATGTTTTTCCATACCTTGTGTTCTCTTTTTGAGGGGCAAAGGTACGGAATAATTTGGTTAGACGAAAAAGAATAATTTCCTTTGTGAGTGAGTTTCCTCTTAATGAGGCTAGGAACTTTACCTCTAATAATAAATATATGGGAAGAAGACATAAAAACAAGGTATAAAAAAAGAGCTTACCGCTATTGGACATAAGGCGGAAGCTCTTGACATCATCGAAAAAGGTAATTTCTTCGACAAAAAGAAGATTATTATAATAAAGATCGAAGATAAGATTTACACGGCGGCTATTACGACTTCCGAGAAAGGGACTTTAATCTCATTTATTTAAATTTAAATTGAGAATATACATTTAAGCATTGAAAGATTGCACCCATCCTTCAATGCCCAAACATTCCGATTAGTCATAAGGATTGATAATCTCCGTGGAAGTCTTTTCATCGACTAGCGTACCATCCACCATAATTCCGATCGAGATTTTTGACTTGGATTCATCATCCAGTTTCACCGTAAGATGATAGCTATGCGAAGGCTCCAAAGTCAAAACGTTCGAATAGGTATGAGGTTCCTTCTCGCCGGACAAGGTGAGATTGATGGTATATTGCAAGGCCCTCCCCACCGCACCTACGTTGAAATAGGCGGTCTTGTAGCTATAGTTGTTCTTGTTGAAGGTAAAGCTACGGCTAGACACATCGACGGCGTACAGGGTGATAGCGTAATCCGAGAGGTTTTTCTTGATAAAATCGCTGAACTCGACATTTACCGAGGAGTTTGCCAAGACACATTTCAGCGTTACTTCCGTTGGCTCCACGGGTTTGACAGTAAACGAGGTATCTTTTGCCAGACGAGCCTGCCCCCAACCGCTATTGGTACGCTCTGCCTCACTCTCCGTGCAACTCTCTGCCGTAAGGAGATAGCCGGATCCCGCACTGCAAGTGATCGGCGAGCCGGCGATATCACCATATTTACGAGAAGAGAAGACCATCGTCTCGCCACGGGAAAGGCTCACGTTGAAATCCTTCACATCAAAGCCGGACAAAGCACGGGTAACAACTTCAACTTTCGAAGTATCGACTACAGATAGCCAGATCTCACCCAGCTCTTCTGTGAGTACCGGTTCCTCCTCGCTCGTGCAAGCGGAGAACGAGAAAAAGCATAGGACAGATAATAGGTATAGGATTCGCTTATTCATAATCATAATTCAATGTTACATTATCTATTTTGAGAACGCTGCCGACTACACGATCTTGATTGTAAGGACTAGTGGAGTATCCTCCTTCAACTTGCCGCATATTACCAATATCTGTATTTGTGCCAGATTGGAAAAAGATTCCAATATAAGCAGCCTTTGTAGTTGACTGTGTATAGGTAAAATTTAACGTTTCTTTCTTATAAACATCTTGAGTCATAGAATTAAATTCCTGAGTAGTCGCTATTTCCACATTATTGCTATCATATATTTTCGCATAAGCGATACACTGATCAGTAGAAGGTAGAGGAGCATATTTGTAATCAAAAGAAATACTCTTTGGACGTGCGGTATGCGCAATTCCTAACGAATAGGAATCACTATTTTTATCAAATGTCCCCGTAAATAAATACCCAACATACGCCGTTCCATTATCACGAGTATAAGAATAAACACTTGCTCGCTTCCAGCTACCACTTACATTACTATTATAAAAAGCCAATGTTGAAATCTCTGCCGCTTTTTCGCCATCTTTTTTATCTGTTGTAGACCAAGTTCCCGAACACCAGCGCCATCTTACACCATAACCTGATCCTTTATTCGAACCGAAAACACCTCCTGAGTTAGCATTCTCAGCCCCATTCGTTGTCTTTTCATTACGGGTATTCCAGTTTGTACAATAATCGCAATACATATCCGCATCCCAAGTTCCATTACCACTATGCAATTTCGTGCTACTCCACGCTTCCATATCCCCATTCGCTATCACTTGTGCGCTCTCCGTCGTCACCGTTTGAGTATTGCTGCTTAATACGCCTCCGAAGCGGGAGCGGATCGTATAGTTTTTGGATGGCTCCAAACCTTTGATTACATAGCGGCCATCAGAGGTCTTGTCCGAGGGGATCCAAGTCTCTCCATTATCGGCAGAAGCCTCGTACACAACATTGGCGATCACCTTATCGGCCATGTCAGCCTTATGAGCAGTCATGTTATCGGCTGTCATAGGCGTGATGTAGATGAACTTGCTCCATACATCGCCATCGCTTTGCGCGGGAAGGGTGAAGGCTGGAAGATCCGGATCGCATTGAACGATATAGCGTGTACGTCTCACTAAATCACTATAACTCCATGTATGCGTAACCGTCTCGCCTAATTTATTCTGGCCGGCAAGGATCAAGTTATAGGTCTTACCCTTACCCCCTGAGACGAAGAAGTCCTCACCGTTTGTCAATGTCTGTGAAGGCGTAACTCCCGAGCCGCCAGTCTCAGAGACAGTCAAGGTATAGAAATTATATTGTTCCACCAATTGATCCGCCATCTGAGGACGAATAACAGCACTCGCCAAAAAAGCCGTAAGGGAAACCGATTTCACCTCGCCCTCCACGATCGTTACCTTATCACTCTCGCCATAGAAATAAGGGACAGCGGACATGCCCGCCTCCCCGCCATAAGCCGCTTTTACCCGGTACTCGCCCACAGGCAGGAAACAGCCCGCCTCCACGCCCGGCGGCAGGGTCTTCACGGTCTCACCCGTAGCGGCACAGACGATCGTTATCGTAAAATCTGAGACGGTGGGAATCACGCCTTCCGCCAGCGAAGCCTTCGTCTGTACGTCGCTGACAGCAGATTCCACCTCGATCCCCGTGAGGAGCAAACGTCCCTCCCCCTTGCCACCATTACGGTCGATAACCTCATCGGCGCAACCCGCCACCATCCAGCAAAGGGTGGCCAAGGTCATTATCTGTCGTATCATCTTTCTCATATCCTATATCAATGCTTTTTATTCATAAACCAATTCCATCTCGTCTATCCAAAGGGTACTGCCTTCCCCCCCGATGAAGTAATCACCGTACTTGCTAGCCGCCGCCACGATGACGATATATTTGGGCGTACGATTCGTCGCACGATATTCCAAGGGTATCTCAACCTGCTTATAGCTCGTGGTAGACTGTCCGCTGATGAACTCGCCATAGGCGATGATATTACGGTCGTTCTTGTCGAAGACCTGCCGGACAGAGGGCTTGGTACGGATCTCGTAAGGTTCCGGCTTATCCGAGAGGGCGATATATATCTGGCAAGAGTCCGGACGGCCCCGAAGGTTTTCCAGACTGCCCACATCCTGCCCGATACGATTGATCGTGGTAGAGGTATATTTATATTGGAACTTGAGGGAGGTAGGGAATGAGGTGAACGGACGGCCCAATTGCAGCACGCCATTCGTGCCGTCCAACGCGAAATCGCCCGTGAAGATATTCCCGGCCCCCAGCTTGATCACGGCGTCCTTGGATTCCAGCAAGGCAGCTTTCCCTGACACGCTCTCGGTCGTAGGCGTCGTCAGATTACCGATGAAAGCCGCCGCACCCGGGTTGCCGGTTCCCCAGAAGGAGGTTCCACCCGAAGGCCACGGATTCCATTGCTTGCCGTCTTGCGACCAATCCTCGAAACCGCCATTTGTCAAAGCGATCTCACCGGCAGTGGTAAACGAGCCGCTGCCCGTTTGCGCATTGTCTACGCTGATGCGATAATCATAGGCTGTACCGCCCCGCAGCCCGCCGATCGTAGCGCTGAAAGAGGCACCCGAGGTCTTCACGTCTGCCGCCGTGCTCCACGCAGAAGCCGTCTGTTCCTTATATTCCACCACCGGGGTCTTGCCGCTTTGCACAGAGCCGGTAAGCGTGGCTTTCGTCACCATGGGGAAGACGCTCGACGAGGTAGAGGCACCGCCCTCGCTTTGCTCTATCACCACTTTCCATTCCTGCCATACCTCCTCGCCGGCACGAGCCGCATAAAAAGTCTGCGGATAGGTAAAGTCGCGCACGGTAGTAGGATCGGGCGTGACACGTCCATAGGCCCCACCAAGGTTAAGCGTACGAATTTTGATGTTGGAAAGATCCTGATCCGCACTCACGTAGATCACGGCGACACGGCTGACAGGATCTACCAAATGATCCACCATGCCGTCTACGTCTACCGTACGATCCACGATCTGGCGTACGGTAAGTGTCCATGGATTATCTTGGTAGGTACGGACGTTCAGCTCAAGCGGCGTGGAGAGGTCGAGCCGCGTATTGGCCGACAACGAGAGGCTATCAAGCGAGGCAAAATCATGAAAAGGGAATTTCTCCTTATCGTCGCATCGTGCGGAGTCCAGCTCGATCGTCGCGTCGCGCGGATCGAGGATGAGGCGCGTCAGTCTCAGCCGTGACACATCCACGGAGTCGTTCACATAGAGTGTCACGGTGCGAGCCGAGCGATCTATATCCACGCCGGAGGCTACCGTCCCGTCTTCCGAGGCACGCAGGCCCTCAGTCACGATCTCACTGATCGTTCCCTCCACCAGTGGGTAAGGAATATCGTTATCAATAGCGCACGAGGCCAGTCCCAACAAAGTTACCAGACCGGCCGCACGTAAATTCTCTTTAAACATCAATCGTTGAATCTTCATTAAATTATATTTTCTCCATTAAAGATAGAAGGTCATGCCTATGTTGATCGAGAAGAGGTTGATCTTGAAATTGCCGGAGGAGACACGCTGATGCCCCTCCTCTATCTGGTTCGTCTTTTGGTCGATCCACTTGAAATCGAAACCCATCACGCCAACCGATACCTCTACGGCCGACCAGTCGGTGATAAAAGCCGTCATCCCGGGAGCGATACCGATCTGCAGGTTCTGCGCCGTTTGGTAGGAGCCGTCGTAGGTGGCACCCGTACCGGTGGAATTCTTGCCCGTACCGTATCCATAGGTGAGGCGCGCCTCGTTGAACAGGCCGAATATCTTGCTGCGTCCGATAGGCATATAGGTGCGCAAGAAACCGGATACCTCGTACTTATGCTCCAGATAATAGAGGTTGTCGAGGCTGATGTTGAAATCCTCGCCGAGATTCAACTCGAAGTTCTTCAAGTCGAGGTAGTCGCGGTGATAGGCGAAACGCATGCCCGCGGAGATGTTGTTGCGGAAGAAGTAACCCACGTAGGGACTGACACCGAAGTTGTAGCCTTTTCCCTCCACGTTCTTCAAGACGAGGAAGTTCAGATTCCCCTCATCGTGCTCGGAGTAGGAAACAGTTCCTCCCGCCATCCACGTACCTTTCGGGATGAAGACGGTCTCTTGCACTTCTCGGTCGATGCGATTGATGGCTCTCTTGCCACGTTGGGCCCAAGTCTCCCCTACGCAAAGGGCGCAGAGGAGGGCCAGACAGATTAGTTTATTTATTCTCATTTTTCCTATTCTAGTCATATTTCATCGGGAGATTCGGAATCCCCTCCCCCACCGGGCTCCAGCGTGCCGGGTTCGGCGGGTCCAGAGGGCGTGCCCTTGGAACGTTGCTTGTAGGCGGTTCGTACCTGGGCGAAAAGATGAGTCGCGTCGCGAACAAATACGCGCGCCTCTTCCGAGGGTTGCAACAGGCTGGAGGCATTGGCCAGTGCGCACATATCGTCCAGCAGGTCTTGCGCCTCGGAGGACAGCTCCTTGGAGGTCACATTCTCTGTGCGTACCGATCTCGATTTGTCGCGTAGGGCGGCCAGCTCGGCATAGCGATCGTTGAGCCGTCGTAGCTCGGCGATGTAAGGTGCCAGTTGCAGAGTGACTACCGAGTCGGCGAACTCGGGCTTCGCTAGGTCGATAAGCAGGCCATTGATCACCTCCGTCTCCTGCGCTGTGGGCAGGTTGGCGAAGTCGCGGTAACCGCGCAAGGCGGGTTCCATCCGTTGGGCGGCGGTACGCTCGGCGGCAAGGGGCAGCTTGGCGTAATCGAGCACGCGGCGGACTATGTAGTTACCCGCCGTATCCCGATCGGCCTCCACTTGCTGCATTTCCGGGGTCTCCTCCGAGGAGGAGGCTTGCATCGTCAGTTCGGTCAGCTCATCGATAATGCCATTCATACGTGTCACCTGTCCGGCGGAAATGTTTAGCGCGGGCACTCCGCTATCGGCTAGCAACGAGATCTCGTCCGGCGATTCGGAATCGGAGCCGCTCGGCATCAGTTTCATGTAGCGTTTCAACAGACTTAGCTTCTCGGCCTTGTTCAAGTTACCTAACGACATCGGAGGAATCAATGTGAATGTACCCATAATTCGATTTTTTTTGAAGGTTATTATTCGTTTGTACCCGTTCGAAGGGTCGAAAAGCCCATTCCGGTTTCCAAAAATGGATTTTGAGGAGTCGAGAGCCGTTTTCCCGCTTCAGGAGGTGGATCTCGAGACCTCGAAATGTATTTTCTTGTCCCGGGAAAGCATCTCGAGCCCCCGAAAGGCATTTACCGGTCTTAGGAAATGGATTTCGAGGGGTCGAAACGGGTTTCGCGAATATAGGGAATTATTCCCAGATAGTAGGCGTTCCGTCATAAATGAGGGAAAGATCGTCTACATATAGGGTGCTTCCCGCACCTCCGGTCATGTAATCGCCGTATTTACTGGATGAGCAAACCACGATGATATGGGTGGGCTGATCCGTCAGGTTCTTATATTTCAACGGGATGTTGAACTCTACGTAGCCATCGCCCTCCGTAGCCGCCCCGGAAGGGAGCTCGCCGTAGGCGATGATGTTTTCATCATTCTTAAAATCGATGAAAGTACTTTGATTGCCATTATCAATCGTATAGGTCTTTTTCGCCAAAGCGATATAAATAGCGCACTGGTCGAGTGTCTGATCTTTTACAATAGTTACGCCTGCTGGAACATTCTTTACTAGATTTATCACATTAGACGTATATTTATAAAAACCTTTCAGCGCAATAGGCCGAGCGGTAAAGGATTGACCAAAATTGACGGTCGCAGTCTGAGTCCATATATTTGTTGAACCAAATGATCCCGTGTACAAACTGGCTGCGGCAAATATTCCCCCCATCAAATCCACCTTACCAGACTCCAGTTTAGCAGCCTTACCTCCTTGCGTATGAACAAAATCCGTGACGGCTTGTGTCGGGGTCAAACCACCCATCTTCGCGCCCTCGTTACTTGTATCCCAAAATTTGGAATCCGTGGCAGCATTAGGTGAGCTACCATCCCAGCCATCCAGGGATCCATTTTGTAAAGCAATCTCCGCCGCTGTAGTAAATTCTCCCGTAGCGACACTAATCTCTCCGTCTGTCAACCGATATTCGTAAGCCGTGGTGGAAGTCAATCCCGTCAAGGTAGCCGAGGCGGAAGAGGCCGCCGTATTAACCGTGGTCGCCACATCCATCCAAGTATCCGTATTCTTTGGACGATACTGGAACTTCAAGGATGAAAGCTCACCGGAATCAAGCGTTATGTCAGTAGCCGTCAGATAAGCGAGCTGGCTCCACGGGTTCGCGGACAAGGTAGCGCCGCTCTTTGCGTTCGGATCGATCGTGAAGTCGTATGTGTACTGGTTCATCGTAGGATCTATCGTTACGGTTATATTTCCTGTGCCGGTAGCCTGATTCTTAAAGTTCAAGATATAATGATCTTTCGCACTGACCTCCGAGATTTTTTGCTCCTTGGAGTTCGTTTTTCCGGCAGCGGTAGTGACCGTATAGGCCACCGTTAAGTCGGAAACCGGGAAATAGGCCACACTCGTACCTTTCGGGGCGAAATCCACCGGAGTGATCGAAGCGGTAGCGCTCTTCACCTGCACCTTGATAGAACCGTTGCCCAGTTTGTCCAAGAAAGCCTGCTCGAAAGCCACCGTCACCTTCACGTTCGCCAAGGAGCAAACCAAATTGGCTGTCGCTGTCTTGCCTTTCTCGATCGTCACCGTCGTCTTGCCCGTGTAATAGGCACGATCCGCTCCGGCATTGCCGTCCCATCCGTTGGAAACGGCCTCGATGGTATATTCTCCCTGTTTCAAGGAAATCTCTTTGCCGGACAACTCCGTATGGTCGTTCGTCTCATACTTGGTCACACCGGCGGCGTTCTTTATCACCACACGCATCTGCTTGGAATTGTACGTAGCGTCAGCCTTCGTGTTCACCTCCGCGCTTTGCTCCAAGGTCACACGCAAGTAGCCTTCGCTTCCCTGTGTGCTCAATTCATCACCTTGACAAGAATAGAAGAAAATACCGGTTAAAAGCAATAATATAAATTGATATGTTTGTCTCATACTTCTATTCCTCCTTTTACTTTACTATGATAGATAAAACGGTCTCGTCATTGACATTTCCATCATTATCTTCTAGACGGATCTTAAAGACATGGCCATTAGCAGAAGTTGTCGTTTGATAAATACTTACCGCTTGAAAGAATTCGCCTAAGGGGAATTGGTAAGAAGTAGCGCCAGCAGCAGGAGCTTTCAGATTAGGAGCGATCATCTTTATTAATGTCATTACCGGACTGCTATCAGTCGCACCGACAAACTCTACTCCCTTGCTAAAATCACAACCTTTCTCTATTAATTGTGGATCACTGATTACCGAGTCAAAGCCTGAATTACCTGCTTCTATAACCACTTTCATACTTTTCAGTCCGCTCTCACTCGTAATAGTGGCTATTGCCTCCGCTTTTTTATCCGTATCATCCGGTAGCGTATAAGTAGTTAGAGGTATTGAAACTTTTATAGCGGAAGGATCACTCGGATCCACCGGACCCTCCGGCTCATCATCGTCATCATCCACCACCGGCACGCCTACGGAATCCTCTATTCCATTCCACGTCACCTCAGCAGAGATCTCGATACCCTGCAAACCATTCGGATTTTCCGGATCATAAGTGCCCGGCTTCATCGTGATGGCCAACGCGTCGCCACCCAGCCAGTCGGAGCTCTCGGCCGAGGCGGGCTTCGTGATCACACGGCTCTCGCGTATATCCTTATTATCCTTATTCTTTCCCACGAAAGAGACTGTTATCTCCTTTACGCCCTCATCTAGCATCCAATAGAAAGCGGAGGGTTGCGCGAAAGCCTCCGTTCCAGAGTAGGTAAGCACCTTGCTCCGCGTACCGGCCTTCACCGTGATCGACCAGCTAGTAAAGGAAGTCTGCATTTCCGTGGAATAAACAAGCTGTATCTTCGTATTTTCCATCTTACAAGTAACGGTGACATCGGTAGCCTCACCTTTCTTCACGGCGAAAGAGGTGCTTCCACCATAGTAAGGATCTGTCTCTGTCGGACCGCCCGGCTTATGGGCATACATCGTGTAGCTGTCTACCGGAAGTTCCACGGAGGCATTCGTAGGATCGTAAGTAAGGGTTTTGTAAACGCCCGTGCTGTTACTGATCTCCACGATATATCCCGTGGCGCTCACCGATGGGATAGACTCTGGAGTTCCGGGGTTAGCATCGGCCTTGGTCTGCACGTCGTTGTTCTTCGCGTCTACAGCTACCCCAAGATTCAGCAAGCCCATCTCGGAGGAGCCATCCTCTTTCCCGAGGATCTCGTTCTTCATCTCGCAGGAAGCCAGCCCCATTACTAGAAGGCAACCTGCCATTATCGTATATTTTATATTCATCATTAAATTCGTTCTACTGGTTTTACATCCTAATAACTATTAGAGCCAATCGGAAGGGATCTCGATATCGATAGGCTTATCGTTCGTGGAATCATCGAAAGTAATCGTGATGCCTACCTTGCCGGTGGTATCCTCTACTTTCGGATTGACAGTGATTGTCCACATGCTGCCCCACTTCATCTCGCGGGTCAAGGTATTGACCTCGGCCTTCGTTCCATCTGCCTTCTTGGTAAACTGGAAAGTCGCCGTCACGTTCTCCCCGGCCTCGGCCAGCTTCACGTAAAGAGGATCCGTATCTCCCTTCGGCCAGATGATCGGACCGTTCTCACCTGCCGCTTGGGTAGAGAAATGAACGGCGTAATCAGAGAAATAAGTAGCCATCGTATCGCCAAATTTCACGACCAGCTTTCCGCAGGCCGGCTTACAAGCCACATTTACAGCCGCTACCTTATCGCTATTCACGTCGAATCGGCTAGAGCCATACATATAGATACCGTTACGGGTGGAGGCATTCACGTTAAACTCTTCCCCATCAGAAGCTACTACCGTGTAAGAGCCGTTGCTCAACTCGATCAAACCTGTGGGCCTTTCCGAGTATTTCCACTCACAGCCCGATACCACATGGCCTTGCGCATCCAAGATTTTCACCTTGTAATCCGCAAGGGGACGATCCGTCAGGTATGTACTCTCATCGACAGCTTTTGTCTTCGTATCAAAGACCGTCTCGGCGGCAAGGTCTAGTATTACCGCACCTTTTCCGCCCATAGCCTGCGAGCCTCCCTCCTCGGAGGAGCAAGCGCTCAACATTAGGCCTCCCGCCAAGGCACAGACCATTTTTACTAATAAAGTCCTCAATTTTCTCATGCAAAAATTTATTGATTTCTGTTTTTTTAATTTACCTAATAAAAAGTGTACAAAAGAACGACTTCGTTAGGAATCTCACAAGGTCAATTTTTATTATTACCTATTCTTTTTTTTAGATTCCATTTTATACAACAACAAGAACAGAGCGTCTTACGATTATCTTCTGTCCTGTTTTTATTCTTCATTATTCTATTTATTAGATTGAGTCCAAATAAAAATATCCTCAAAAAAACGTATATTTGCCATCAAAATTACGTAAGAATATGGAAAATGACATCCCTAAAATAGACCTGCCACAAGATTGGGTAATAGGAAAACTCTCGGAGAAAGACATTGGATTGCTGAATTTATACGCTAATTATCCTTGTCGACTAAAAGCGGGAATATTCGTGTTATGCCTAAGGGGAGAAGTGGAAGCATCTATAAATCTGACGCAATTTAAAGTAGAGGCCGGGAGTTTTATTACGATTCTGCCGGGTACGATTTTCCAGATTCATAGAATGGATAGAGATCTGCAAATTTATTTCATGGGATTCTCGTCTGATTTCATCAATCAAGCGAATATCAATAAATCGGTCATGGATATGCACTATGCCATAAAAGATAGTCCTGTTTTCAAACTAAAAGAAGAAGCCCAATCATTATTGAGAGATTATTTCGAATTGTTGATCAAGACATATCAGTTTTGTGTCTCGCAATTAAACAGGAGTCTCATCAACCACCTGTTTTCCGGAATATTAATGGGAGTCAGCATCATGTATAAAGATAAGACAACAGACACGTCCAATCTCTCTAAAGCCGAAATTATCAGCAAGAACTTCACTCAATTAGTCATGCAAAACTATACCATGCAACGATCCGTTGCATGGTATGCCAAGCGGCTTGGCATCACACAAGCGCATCTAAGCAGCATTATCAAACAAACTACCGGAAAAACTTGCATAGAGATCATAACCTCCATGGTAATCATGGACGCTAAAGCTCAACTGAAATCAACGAACCTTTCCATCCACGACATAGCCTATACGCTAAATTTCACGAATATGTCTTTTTTTGGAAAGTATTTCAAGCGGTATGTGGGCATGAGCCCACAGGAGTATAGAAATAGTTAGTCGATACTCACATTCCCCAATTCTCCCTATCCAAACTCCTATACTGTATCGCCTCCGCCAAATGCCGGACTTCGATATGTTCCGAATTATCCAAGTCGGCTATCGTGCGGGAGACTTTCAGGATACGGTCATAGGCACGGGCGGAGAGGCAGAGACGTTGCATGGCGGTTTTGAGGATGGAGAGGCCGGAAGCGTCGGGAACGGCGTACTGATGGAGTAGCTTGGAGTTCATCTGGGCATTACAATAAATACCCTCATAAGCGGCAAAACGCCTTTCCTGGATCGCACGGGCTTTTATGACCCGCTCACGGATAGCGATACTAGGCTCTGAGGGCTGTTGCTCGGATATCTTCTCGAAAGGGACAGGGACAATCTCTATCTGGATATCGATACGGTCCAATAAAGGGCCGGAAATGCGGTTCATATATTTCTGGACGGCTCCGGGAGAACAGAGGCAAGGACGGTCCGGATGGTTGTAGTAGCCGCAGGGACAAGGATTCATGGAGGCCACAAGCATAAAGCCGGCCGGATATTCCACCGTGAAACGGGCACGGGAGATATTGATCACTCGATCTTCCAATGGCTGCCGCATGACTTCCAAGACACTCCTGTTAAATTCCGGCAACTCATCCAAAAAAAGGACACCATTATGAGCCAAGCTGATCTCTCCCGGCTGCGGGAAAGTGCCCCCTCCTACCATGGCGACATTAGAGATCGTATGATGGGGAGAGCGAAAAGGACGTTGTACCATCAAGGAGGCGCCACCTCCTATCTTACCGGCTACGGAATGGATTTTAGTTGTTTCCAAGGACTCATGCAAGGTAAAGGGAGGCAAGATCGTAGGGAGACGTTTCGCCAACATGGACTTGCCACTTCCGGGAGGACCTACCATGATCAGATTATGTCCGCCGGCTGCGGCCACCTCCATCGCACGCTTCACGTTCTCTTGTCCCCGGACATCGGAGAAATCGCAATCAAACAATTGCTGGCGGTCGTAAAACTCCTTACGGGTATCAATAACCGTAGGCCGCAATGTAGGTTTACCCTCCATAAACTTCAGCACCTCTTTGATATTCGAAGCTCCATACACTTCCAGATCGTTCACCACCGCAGCCTCACAAGCGTTTTGCTTGGGTAAGATAAAGCCCTTAAAGCCTTCTTCCCTAGCCTTGATAGCAATAGGCAATGCCCCTTTTATCGGTTGGAGGCTCCCGTCCATAGAAAGCTCGCCCATCAATACGAATTTGGATAAGTTGGATGAATCTATCTGCTCTGCCGCCGCCAGAATACCGATCGCCAAAGGCAGATCATAAGAGGACCCTTCCTTACGGATATCTGCGGGGGCCATATTAATAACGATACGATTGCGGGGGAATTTATAACCACATACTTGAAGAGCCGAGATAATGCGTTCATGGCTCTCACGAACAGCCACGTCCGGAAGACCGACTAAAAAGAATTGGATACCTTTGGAACAGTTCACTTCTACGGTAACGACCGTAGCGGAAATCCCCTGCACGGCAGCGGCATAAGATTTTACTAACATAGTTAAGAATTTTGAGTTACTAATTACAAATTAAAACCGGAATCTCCTGTTTTCAATCGCTCAGTCTTCGAACAAGTTCTCCAGTGTTTGCTTGATCTCGATTCCATTCTCTGTTTTCATCAAGATCTTATGATCCTCATCTATCAAGAAACAGCGTGGCAATACGCTTACGTTATACAGATCTATCAACATAGCCGCTTGTCCGGCCGAATCTGTTACCAGGTTCCACGCTATACTATCCTTCTTCAGTACATCCCGGACATTATCCGGATTATCGTCCAAGCTAACCAAAAGAATATCCAACTGATCTTTCGGATATTTCATCGCTACCTTATCCAGATATAGATCCTCTGTCTGGCACATATCACACCAAGGAGCGGTAAACGTCAGTAATAAATACTTCTGCGGGAAAGAATCCAAACTTACCGTATTCCCATAAATATTCCTTACGGAGAAATCTGGGGCTTCCGCACCCAAAGCCGTACGTTTCGCACGGGCGCTATATTGCTCCAGCTCCTTTACCAGATAAAAGTCTTTCAACCTTGGATTCAATAACGCCAACAACTCATCAATTTTACGAGTATCATCGGGATCTGAGAAAAAAGATTGAATCAAGACAACGGATGCCTCTTCATTCGGGTTCTCTTTCACGTACCGGATCGCTTCCTCGCTCAATTGCATATTAACATTCGCCAAACGAGCGGCGATATCCGTCTCCTCGATCGTATCGTTCAAATCCTTGCTATTTAAAGAATTTGATAAATTTGTCAATTCCGTCAATAAAGGAGCGATTTTCTTCTTAAAAGCGGCCAACTTATCATTTGTCCGTCCCCCCTTTACCTGCAATAGCAATGGAGAGTTAGCGTCGCCCGTGATTTTTACGGTTTCTCCCGGTTCCAGATAAGCCGTAACCCAATGCTCTTTATCCGCGAAGAAGATAGTCACACAATGGAAACCCGCTTCATTTTGATCGATCTGGAACTGCCCGGGTTTCGTACAAGCCACTGTATCAACTACTTTATAATTATCCTTCTCAAATACAGCATATACGGTTTGATCTTCCAGATTAGAAAGTTCCCCTTCAATCCGATAGACATAATCCTTGCCACAAGATGACAAACAAATTATAAAGCCAATAATAAGTGTCAGTTTTTTTATCATTACTCCTTTTTAAGCTCTTCTTATAACAGATAATCCGGTCTAAAGGTAGGAATATTTTTTAAAACTACTTCACATTTATAATAAAATTAACGCAGTTATCATAAAAAAAGCGCAGAATTAGTAATTCCACGCTTTTTTATAAAGATATTTTTAAACCTTGACTTTTTTTAATCAAGGTTTTTTAAGCAATTATAACTGAGGACCAGCAGCAACCAATGCCTTACCAGCTTCGTTGCCCGTGAACTTAGCGAAGTTCTTCTGGAAGCGAGCAGCCAAATCCTTCGCTTTCTCATCCCATTGAGCAGGATCAGCATAGGTATCGCGAGGATCTAAGATCTTCGGATCTACGCCCGGTAATGCAGTCGGAACCTCGAAGTCGAAATACGGGATCTTCTTTGTCGGAGCCTCATTGATAGAACCATCAAGGATAGCGTCGATGATACCTCTTGTATCTTTGATAGAGATACGTTTGCCGCTACCGTTCCAACCTGTGTTCACCAAGTAAGCCTTTGCGCCAGTCATTTCCATCTTCTTAACCAACTCTTCGCCGTATTTTGTCGGGTGCAATGACAAGAAAGCAGCACCGAAACAAGCGGAGAATGTAGGAGTCGGTTCCGTGATACCACGCTCTGTACCTGCTAATTTAGCGGTAAATCCAGACAAGAAGTAGTATTGAGTTTGCTCCGGAGTCAAGATAGATACTGGAGGCAATACACCGAATGCGTCAGCAGACAAGAAGATAACTTGTTTTGCGTGCGGGCCTTTAGAAACCGGCTTAACGATGTTCTCGATGTGATAGATCGGATAAGAAACACGAGTGTTCTCTGTAACTGACTTATCAGCGAAATCGATCTTACCATCAGCGGCAACTGTTACGTTCTCAAGAAGAGCGTCACGTTTGATAGCGTTGTAGATATCCGGCTCGCTCTCTTTATCCAAGTTGATAACCTTAGCGTAGCAACCACCCTCGTAGTTGAATACACCTTCGTTATCCCATCCGTGCTCATCGTCACCGATCAACAAACGTTTCGGGTCCGTAGACAAAGTAGTCTTACCAGTACCAGACAAACCGAAGAAGATAGCTGAGCTCTTGCCCTCTTTATCCGTGTTAGCGGAGCAGTGCATAGAAGCGATACCACGCAACGGGTTCAAGTAGTTCATGATAGAGAAGATACCCTTCTTCATCTCACCACCGTACCAAGTATTCAAGATAACTTGCTCTTTAGTCTTCAAGTTGAAAACAGTAGCAGTCTCAGAGTTCAAGCCTAATTCTTTGTAGTTGTCAACTTTAGCCTTAGCTGCGTTGAAAGAAACGAAATCAGGTTCGCCGTAGTTAGCCAATTCCTCAGCTGTCGGACGGATGAACATATTAGTTACGAAGTGAGCTTGCCAAGCAACCTCCATGATGAAACGTACTTTCAAACGAGTAGCCTCGTTAGCGCCACAGAATGTATCGACAACGAACAAACGTTTGCCAGACAATTCTTTTACGGCTTTAGCCTTCAAGTCTGCCCAAGCAGCCTCAGAACAAGGCTTGTTATCATTCTTATATTCATCAGAAGTCCACCATACAGAATCTTCGCTGGCTTCATTCTTTACGAAAAATTTATCTTTAGGTGAACGACCTGTATAAATACCAGTCATCACATTTACAGCACCTAGCTCAGTTACTTGGCCTTTCTCGAAGCCTTCCAAACTCGGTTTAGTTTCTTCTGCGAACAGAACATCATAAGACGGATTGTGAACGATTTCTTTCACATCAACAATTCCGTACTTGCTTAAATCTAAATTAGCCATCTTGAATTTAATTTAAATGATTGACTTTATATAACTTTTCTCTCTACTCTAGTTCGATACGGTGAGGCTTTCCGACCTTTTGGAGCTTGCTGCGACTCCACCTTGTTAACCGCGGTACAAAAGTAATATTTTTTTTTATCGTACACAGCTTATTAAGGAAATTTTTCAGTAATAATTACTCTTTTCCATGCAATTAACAAAACCCTTAGTCTATTTGTAATATGGAGTTTACAAATCATATACTTTTAGCTAGCATCTCAACTATTTCCGAAGTCGTCATCATAGGTATTCGCTTTTATTGTGACTGAAACAAAGATATATACTTTTTTCCGCACAAACAAATCCAGCGTATAAATATAAGAAAGGCGCAGGATAAATATCTTGCGCCTTCTCTTATATCCGATCAGAAATATATTACTTTACCTCCCAAATCTCACCTTTCATCAAAAGGTCGTGTAATTTACGTGTAGGATTCTTCGCTTGTACCTCCTCGATTTGCTGGTGAACAGCCTCATCATAGGTCGGTCCCTCCACATCTCGTATTACGCCTAACGCAATTGGCATATCACCGCTCATCATGGCAAGCATCATATGCAAGGTGTTATCCTTCTCATGGGCGTCGTGTACCAATACGTCATCCATCGTATAACCATCTTGTCCGATCGTTACGGATTTCAGTTTTAGGCCATCTAGCACAAGACCTTTATCCATGTTAGCGCCATAAACCATTTTCTCGCCATGGCGAAGGAAAATCGTACGATCCGCACGGTATGCCTTATCAACGATCCCCTTATGGATACCATCATTAAAGATCACGCAGTTTACCAACACTTCCGTAACGGAAGCGCCTTTATGACGGGCGGAAGCCGTCAATACCTCGGTCGTATTCTTCAAATCCACGTCAATCGTACGGGCGAAGAAATTACCACGGGCACCCAACGCCAACTCGGCCGGGATAAACGGATCTTCCACCGTCCCATAAGGAGAGCTCTTGGATACAAAACCACGGTCGGATGTCGGGGAATATTGCCCCTTCGTCAAACCATAGATCTTATTGTTGAAAAGAACGATATTCAAGTCGATATTACGACGGACAGCGTGAATAAAATGATTACCGCCGATAGCCAAGCAGTCGCCATCACCCGTAATCAACCACACGCTCAAGTCCGGGCGAGCCGTCTTTACGCCGGTAGCGATAGCCGCTCCACGACCATGGATCGTATGGAAGCCATACGTATTCATATAATAAGGTAAGCGGGAAGAACAGCCGATACCTGAGATAACTGCCATATTGTGAGGAGCCACTCCTACCTCGGCCATAGCCTTATGCAGGCAATTCAGTACCGCATGGTCGCCACAACCCGGGCACCAACGTACGTACTGGTCGCTTTTATAATCTTTCGGTTGAAATTTAGTTTCTTCTGTTGTCATCTTTTAAGCCTCCAATATTTTAGTGAATTCCTCAACTAATCTCGCAACGACAAAAGGTTGTCCCTTTACACGATTGAAGCGATACGGGTTAAATCCGGGTACCTTTCCACGTAAATAGTTAGCGAACTGGCCGTTATTTTGCTCAGCCACCACCACTTTCTTATACTTAGAAAGAACCTCAGCCGTATTCTTAGGCAGCGGGTTGATAAACTTGAAGTGAGCGAAAGCCACCTTCTTGCCATTCTCCTGCATCGTCTCCATCGTCTCGTAAAGGTGTCCGTAGGTTCCACCCCAACCAACGATCAATAAATCAGCGTCCTCATCTCCGATCACTTCCAGTTCGGGGATATAGTCGGCGATCTTATCGATCTTAGCCTGACGGGTCGTCACCATCTTCTGGTGGTTAGCCGGATCGGTAGAGATAGCGCTCGTCTCGTAGTCTTTCTCCAGACCGCCCAGACGATGAGCGAAACCTTCCGTTCCCGGAATCGCCCAGTAACGAACCAAGCTTTCCTTGTTACGACGATACGCCTTCCAGACTTTCTCGTCTTGATAATTAGCTACGTAATTCGGCTTAATCTCCGGATATTTATCCATTTCCGGAATTCTCCAAGCGGAAGAACCATTAGCGATAAAGGCATCGGTCAACAAGATAACCGGAGTCATATGCTCCACGGCCAACTTACTAGCCCAGAAAGCAGCATCGAAACAGTCCGTCGGAGTAGAAGCGGCGACTACCACTACAGGGCTCTCACCGTTACGGCCATACAGCGCTTGCATCAAGTCCGTTTGCTCGCTCTTCGTCGGCATACCCGTAGAAGGACCGCCACGCTGAACATCGATAATCACCAAAGGCAACTCAGCGATTACAGCCAAACCGATCGCCTCGCTCTTCAAGGCAAGACCCGGTCCGGAAGTAGACGTAGCCGCCAAGCAACCGGCGAAACTAGCTCCGATAGAAGTACAGATACCGGCGATCTCATCCTCGGCCTGAACCGTGATAACGCCTAAATCCTTACGTTTAGATAATTCATGTAAAATATCAGTAGCCGGAGTGATCGGGTAACTACCCAAGAACAACTGCAAACCAGCCTTCTCGGCAGCGGCTATCAAACCATAGGAAGTAGCCTTATTACCATTCACGTCCGTATAGAATCCGGGCTCGGCTTTCTTACTCTCGATACGATACGTAGAAACCGAGGCATGGATGTTATTACCATAATTATAACCGTCCGTCAAAGCCTTGATATTAGCTTGGGCGATAACCGGTTTCTTAGCGAACTTATTCTGCAACATGTGCATAGCCTCCTCCAGCGGACGCTCGAACAACCAGCAAACAAGTCCTAAGGCGAACATATTCTTACAGCGAAGAGCCGATTTATTGTCCAAGCCAAACTCAACCAATCCGTCTTTTACCATCGTAGAGATCGGAGCGGCAACAACCTGCACGCCAGTCAATCCCAGCTCAGCAAACGGATCATCGGTCGTAAACAAGGCCTTATCCAAATCACTTTTCTTGAAAGAGTCCGTGTCGATTAAAACAATCGCATTGGGTTTTAGGTGTTTTACGTTCACCTTTAGCGCGGCGGGATTCATGGCCACCAATACGTCGGCCTTATCACCGGGTGTGAAGATCTTGCGCGATCCCAAGTGCACTTGGAATCCAGATACACCACTTAGTGTTCCTTGTGGAGCACGTACTTCTGCCGGATAGTCTGGGAATGTAGAAATCTCGTTCCCGAAAACCGCGGACAGGTTTGAAAAGATTGTACCGGTTAACTGCATACCATCTCCCGAGTCTCCCGAGAAACGAATTACAACCTTCTCCAGCGTCTTAACTTTTGTCTGTTCTGCCATAATATACTTTATTAGCTTTATCGCTTATTGGTATTTAGATCGTCCGCAAAGTAAAGCATAAACTTTGCGAGTTCAAAACTTTTCCGCATCAAAAAGCAGAGAGGTATAGATCAAGATTATTAGATGATAGATTAAAATGATTAGACACATAACTATTCACTGTCTTCCCGTAATACATATATACTCCCGCCCTAAAGCCCTTATCCGATTTGATCATTCCTTGCACGGAACCGGCGTCGCCCAACGACAATAATAAAGGCACGAATATATTACTATAAGCCATCGAGGTAGTACGAGCCACCCGGTTGCTGATATTCAGTTTACAATAATGTAATACCCCATATTGCTCGAACACCGCGGGATCTTCCCTCGACAAGCAACAAGTCGTCTCAAAGCAACCGCCTTGGCTTACCCTCAGATCGATCACCAAAGCTCCCTTTTTCATCGTACGCACCAAGTCCGTAGCGATAATATAGCGATGTCTCGTATTAATATAACGCATCGCCCCGATCACCACGTCAGCGCTACGAAACGCGTTATGCAGCACATTCGGATGGAACGTGGAAGTAAAAAGCCCTTGCCCCAAGACCTGTTGTATTATACGCAATTTATTGATATCATCATCGAATACTTTCACGGATGCTCCCAAGGCCAATGCGGCACGCGCGGCCACGGTCCCGGCGTTTCCGGCCCCGATGATCACCACTTCCGTAGGGGATACGCCCGGGATACCGCCTAATAAGATCCCTTTACCTCCTTGGGTATTGCTCAACAGCTCGGAAGCGATCGTTATGGAAGCCGCCCCCTCGATCTCGGAAGTGACATTCAGCACCGGGAAACGATTATATTCATCCGCCATCAACTCATAAGAGATAGCGGTAATCCGTTTCGCCATCATCAACTCGAAAGCCTCTTGAGCGAATAAATTAAACTGCACCAATGAGAAAACGGTCGTGCGAGGTCTCATAAGTGCGATTTCCACCGGCAACGGAGGCAATATCTTCAAGATCAGATCCGCTTGGAAAACTTCTGCGGGCGTATCGACGATCTCCGCCCCCGCCTCCGAGAAATGATTATCGGAATAGTTGATACCTAATCCGGCGCCACTTTCCACCAGCACCCGGTGACCGCAATCGGTCAGCATATCCACCGCCTCCGGAGTTAACGGCAAACGTTTTTCCGCCTCGCATCGTTCACGAGGAATACCGATGAGCAAACGGTTATTCACCTTGCTGATCTCTTTCAATAATTCCTGCGGGATATAGGCCCCCTGTGCCTGCCGGCCGTCGTTCGCTTCCATATGCTATAGGATTTTCATTAACGCGTTCGATATGTCATGTACATCAGATTCTGTTAACATCTTCTCGGCATCAAACGTTATGGACGCCTTCGTATAAAACGGATTCCTTTTCTCCAGACTCTCGGCGATAAACGCCCTCAGTTCCTCCCCGGAACGTCCTTTCAACACCGGACGGGTATGTTTGCACAACTCCAGACGCTTCGCCAGCTCCTCGACTGACACCTTCAAGTAAACCGTCGTGCCAGAAGCGTTCATAAACTCCATGTTATCGAAAAAGCAAGGAGCGCCTCCTCCCGTGGAGATCAGCACGTCCTCAAACTCAGCGACCTCGTGAAGCATATTCCGTTCTATCTCTCGGAAAGCCTCCTCCCCTCTCTCGGCGAATATCTGCGAAACGGCCTTATGATAACGCCCTTCGATATAGTAATCAAGATCTATGAACGAAAGACCGGCGAGCTTGGCAAGCTCCTTTCCCACCGTTGTCTTGCCCGCTCCCATATATCCGACCAAAAAAACACGTTTCATACGTTATTATAATAGTTTTCGCAAATGTAAACTTTTTCCGGGAACTCTATCTTCTTTATTCCTAAGAATCAATAAAAAAATCATAGGCCAATGGCTTTTACGGTCTGGGTCGCACGATCCACTACTAATAAAGTATGACGAGCACCGGCTATTTTCTCGGGATAGACCATCGAATCTGTAAAGTCCTGCAATAATTTTCCGTTCTTAGGGCTGATCTCCCATAGCTCCGACCGTTTATCATCGACACGAAGCGTAACAAACAAACGATCCCCTACAAACGCTATCGACTGGGGAGACTTTTCAAATCCCAATGCCACCAGATACGGCTCGAAACCCACGTTCCCTACCCGAATGTCCGCAGGATCGAATAAATAGATCATATTTTTATTCTGAGCCGTCACATACAAAAAGCCATCACTCCGTGCCGCTACCGCATAAGTACCCATTGCCTCTTGCAAATTCACGCTACGACTATATATAGGCACTCGAGTAGCGGAACCGGGCTGTACATCTTGCTCCAAGACAACTACTAACTTGCGTTTATCCCGAATAAAAACAGCTCCTTGACTAGCCGTGACATCAAATGCGTGAACGGTCTGATAACCACCCTCACCCCAAGTACCCGTACCGATACAAGTAATGAACTCATATGTTTCAGCATCGAACACATCCGTACGGCTTCCCGCATTCGTGACATATATTTTCCCATACGAGCGAGTCACACCGTTTGGCTCCCCCGCAAAAGTCTCTTTCTTATCTCCATTCATCCACTCAACCATACTTTTCACATGATGTACATTACCGGAAGATACATCAAAAACCTCCAAACTATAATGTCCCGGAGCATCATTTACTACATATAGCGTATTCCCATAAAGATAGACCGCTTTCGGATGAAAAGTTTCCACAGTGGCACCGGGAATATCCAAGGCAGAAAGTATAAATGAGAGAGAAGGACCCTCATCGCCGGCTCTATCCGTCTCCATCGGAGCAAGCCCAAGCCCACCATCTATGGCATCCAGTTCCGGATCATCGATAATGTATTTCGAGGAGGTATACACGCTTTTGTTCTCTACCAAGTTCTTATTCCTCCGAGTATGCAAGAAACGGCGGGAATAAATCGGCAATTTCTTACTCACGGAAAGCTGTGAGTAAACCTTCATACAAATCGTAGGGAAGCCTCCTTCCGCCGGATAATACGTCATATTCCCACTATGCCCATATCCCAAGCAGTGCGCCAGCTCATGATACGGCACATCAGTCCCGTTGGCATCATCCGCATAATGGGTAAGGTAGACATATTCACCTAATCCAAAGGTATTTCCCCCGCCCAGGCCGACAACATTCACCACACGCCCATAACACAATCCGCCATGATTCAAGATCTTTTTCTTCAATACATCTATATCCACGATTTGCTCGTTATTTATCAGCTTACCACGCCACTTCTCCAGTTCCTCGTCAAAAAGCGAGGAAGAAAACATCGCCGCCATATTCAAGGAAAGGGCAACCGCCTCACGAGCCAGATGTGGCCTGAAGTTACCCCAGTTTGAACCGGAATACTTACCAAACCAAATATTCCACTTTGGTTTCACGTTAATCATTCCTTGATATACCGGATCTCCACATTCAATCCGCAAACTTATATTCTCGGCCGCCATATCCGGATAGGCTTCTATGGTAACCTCCTCGCCGGAACGCGTATAATAAACCTTCGCCTGTTCCAGAAAAGGCAACTTCATTTTAAACTCCTGAAAAGGTAAAACCGTAGTAAACTCCGCAAACCGAACCTCATCCTCATAACCCTCAACCGTAGCCCAGACAATCACATTATGGATAGCTCTAGGAGAATAGAAACGAAGCATCAACTCCTTCTGCCCGGTAACTAACACCTGCAAAGGCTCATTCACCTTGAATTTTCGCTTTGACGAATCGAAAAGAACCTCGTCCGGTTCCTCATCCTGAAGGATATAAGAAGTATTCGACGAATCATAATCCTCCTCCGCCATCCGTATTAAACCATATTTACTCGTTCCTCCACTATTATCCACATCATCTTCATCCGAACATCCGAGAACAAGAAAGCCTCCCATTACAAACAGAATGACACGAATGATCGTGTATCTCAACATTTCATTCATAAATAATCTCTTACCAGTTTTGGACGCAAAAATAGTATTTTTATTTAACTCGCATAAAAGTCACCGTTTTTATGTAATTTTGCCCCGTAGACAGATGTAGATTCGATGATGAAATTTATAGATAAGTTCAATACAATTATCCATAAGCCATTTTTCAGCAAATATAGTACCTTAATGGGGCTATGGGCATTGCTGGGGGTTATCGCATGGATTACCAAGTATTTCCCCGGGAAATATAATAACTTCTCGATCTTCAGGCAATCCTTTTGGCATACGTTGAATGAGTTACCGCTCTATGCCGCCTATCCGGAAGAATACAACGATATTTTTCACTACGGGCCGGTATTTAGCTTGATCATCGCTCCATTCGCCGTTACACCGTTATGGTTGGGATTGCTTACTTGGTCGGTGGCACAAAGCCTTTTCTTATTCTGGGCGATCAAGATGCTGCCGGGGATCAAGCGGGAACGTATCTTTATCTATTGGTTCTGTGCCCACGAGTTGCTTACCTCGCTTTTCATGTCGCAATTCAATATCAGTATCGCCGCTATCATTGTCCTCGCCTACGTATTGATAGAGAAAGAGAAAGACGTATGGGCCGCTTTCGTGATCATGTTGGGTACCTTTACTAAATTGTATGGGATCACGGGATTGGCGTTCTTCTTTTTCTCTCGCCATAAGATGAAGTTCAGCCTATCTTGCGTAGGATGGGCGGTCGTCATGGTCGTAGCCCCGATGATATTGTCCGGGCCGGATTATATAATGTCCCAATATACCGGTTGGTTCGAGGACTTATCCGGAAAAAATTCAGAGAACTTATTCGCACTCATGCAGAACATTTCCTTCTTGGGAATGGTTCGTAAGATATCGGGATCGGTCAGTTACTCGGACATTTATCTGATAATAGGGGGATTACTATTATTCGGCCTGCCTTATCTACGCATCAGTCAATATAAATATGAGGCTTTCCGGAAAACGTTATTGGCCTCGGTGTTGATGTTTGTCGTACTGTTCAGCACGGGTAGCGAGTCCAGTACCTATATCATAGCGTTTATCGGAGTCGCTATTTGGTATACGGCTGTACCGTGGAAACGTTCGACATTGGATATTGTCTTGATGGTCTTCGCCTTTATATTGACCAGCATGTCTCCGTCCGATCTTTTCCCGAAATACATACGAGTGCATTATGTATACCCGTATGCGTTAAAAGCGTTGCCTTGTATGCTGATCTGGCTAAAGCTGACATTTGAGATGTGTACGAGGAATTATAATCCGGTAAAGGTATAAATAGAATGAACGCACGAGCAGACATAGATTTGGTATTACCTTGTTACAACCCGCCTTCGGGCTGGGAGGAACGAGTAGCCACCCATTTCCGCGAAGTGGAGCGATTATTCAGCCCGGTACGTTTCCACCTTTTTATTGTCAGTGATGGTTCGAGACGGGGATACGAGCCGGAAACGATCGACCGCCTCCGGCAATTGATACCGGATGTCTGCGTCGTGGACTATAAGCCCAACCGGGGAAAAGGATATGCCTTACGAGAGGCGGTAAAGCGATGTACCTCTCCTTACATTATTTATACAGACTACGATTTTCCATATACAAACGACTCATTCGGCAGGATGGTCGAGGCGTTGCTAGGAGGAGCGGACGTAGTCGTGGCTACCCGCGGCAAAAGTTATCAGGATAATCTACCTCCTTTCCGGCAAATCTTATCCAAACTGTCCCACATATGCAATACATGGGTCTTGCGGATCAAGATCAAGGATACGCAAGGGGGCATGAAGGGATTCAGCCAAGCGGGACAGGCGATATTCCTGACTACCCGTATCAATAGCTTCCTATTCGATACGGAATTTATCTATAAGGCAAGTCGCCGGAAAGAGATAAACCTACAGACGATCAACGCGAACATCAAAGAAGGACTGGCGGTATCCGATATGGGATTCAAGGTCCTGCGGCGGGAAGCGTTGAACTTCTTATCCATCTTATTTCATAGAGATTAATTGACATACATGATATTACTTAGTTTTGATATCGAGGAGTTTGACGCTCCATTGGAACACGGCGTGGAATTGCCGTTCGAGGAACAAATGCGTACTTCCGTAGAAGGAACCCGGAAGATACTGGCATGTCTGGCCCGTCACCGTATAAAAGCGACTTTCTTTTGCACGGCGAACTTCGCCCTTCACGCAAAGGATTTGATCTTGGACATCCAAAAGGGTGGACATGAGATCGCTTCGCATGGTTTTTATCACTCGTCGTTCGAGGCCGCCGATCTACGCAAGTCCAAAGAGGCGTTGGAGGAACTGACCGGACAACCGGTGAACGGTTTCCGTATGGCCCGCATGATGCCCGTCGAAGAAGAAGAGATACATAAGGCCGGTTACTTATACAACTCGTCCTTGAACCCGACTTGTATTCCCGGCCGTTACAATCATCTGGGGCAGCCCCGCACCTATTTCATGAAAGATGGCGTATTGCAACTGCCCGCCTCGGTGACCCCGATCGTTCGTTTCCCCTTATTTTGGCTGGCTTACCATAACCTTCCGGCCACCTTGTATCGTAAGTTAGCGTTTTGGACATGGAAAGAGGACGGTTATTTCCTAACCTATTTCCATCCGTGGGAGTTCACCTCCTTAAGTGATCGGAAAGAGCTAAAGTTACCGTTTATCATGACCAACCATTCCGGTAGCGGCATGGAAAGAAGGCTGGACGCCTTGATCCGTTTCTTCAAGGATAAAAGAGCGCCGTTCGGTACCTATACGCAATTCTCACAAGAAATCTTGAGTAAGAGTCATGGCCAAGAATAAGTTTTATGTCGTATGGAAAGGGTTGAACCCGGGAATCTATGATAACTGGGCGGAATGCAAGGCACAGGTAGACGGACAAGAGGGAGCCAAATATAAATCCTTCGAGAACCGGGAGGAAGCCGCCAAAGCCTTCGAGGCCGGCTATACCCATTACCTAAAGACCGCCTCTTCCCCGAAAGCCGTGGCCCGTCTCGCGCCGGAAGCCCCGATCGGGAACCCCATCAATGAGAGTCTTGCCGTAGACGCCGCCTGTAGCGGTAATCCCGGGGATATGGAGTACAGAGGCGTTTATACCGCTACCGGACAAGAGATCTTCCATATCGGCCCGCTGAAGGAGGGCACGAACAATGTCGGGGAATTCCTCGCCTTAGTACACGGCCTCGCCTTGCTACAGCAAAAGGGAAGCGACCTGCCGATCTATTCGGATAGCCGCAACGCCATCAGCTGGGTCAAGAAAAAGAAATGCAAAACCCTATTAGCACGTAAACCGATCAACGAACCTATCTTCGACCTCATCGAGCGGGCCGAGAAATGGTTGAACACCCATACCTATACCACCCAGATCCTCAAATGGGAAACATCCGTATGGGGGGAGATCCCGGCGGATTTCGGAAGGAAATGAGGTAAAGGTAATTAAAATTATATCGTATATTTGCCCAATATATCGAATTCAAGCCTATGAAGATCGCTTTCGACGCAAAACGGATTACGCATAACGCTACCGGACTGGGTAATTATAGCCGGTTCGTAGTGAATAGTTTGTCCGCATCTTTCCCGGAGCATACCTATCAACTCTATACGCCGGGCAAAGGCAAAGAGGCGTTACGGAAACGGATCGAGGAGCGTCCAAGTGTCTCATTCCATTATCCGGAAGGCAGGTTCGATAAACTATTTCCGTCTTTATGGCGTACCTCGGGTCTAACGGCTACGCTTCGAAAAGAGCACGTAGATCTGTTCCATGGCTTGAGTAATGAGATTCCTATGAATCTAAAACAGAACGGAATCCCAGCGGTCGTAACGATACATGACTTGATCTTCTTGCGTTACCCGCAGCTTTATAAACCGATCGATCGTTCCATCTATACCTACAAATTCAAGCAAGCTTGTTTACGATCGGACAAGATCATAGCGATCAGCAGGCAGACGATGCGAGACATCCGGGACTTCTTCCACATTCCGGAAAGCAAGATCGAGGTTGTTTACCAAGGTTGTGACCCGATATTCGGGCAAGCGGTTCAAGAAGACGTGAAATCGTCCGTACGCGAGAAATATCAGATAAACGGGCCTTATATATTATATGTAGGGAGCATCGAGGAACGGAAAAATTTATTGCTTCTGGTAAAAGCCCTGAAAGAGCTGAAAGAAGATATCTCCGTGATCGCTATCGGTAAGCATACGCCTTATACGGATACGGTAGAAACCTATATCCGGGAAAACAACCTGTCCGGTCGCGTCCGTATCTTGACCCATATACCTTTTAACGAATTAGCCGCTTTCTATCAGATGGCGACCTTATTTGTCTATCCCTCGTTTTTCGAAGGATTCGGTATCCCGATCTTAGAAGCCCAGCTTGCCGGTATTCCGGTGATAGCGGCTACCGGTTCTTGTCTGGAAGAGGCGGGCGGATCGTCCGCTCTATATACCGATCCGAGAAATGAGCAAGAGCTGCGCGGCTTGATAGAGTCTGTATTGAACGAGCCGAAGCTGGCCGAATCCATGCGTTCCGGCGGACGAGAGAATATACGGCGATTCATGCCCGACGTATTAGCGGCTCATTTCATGCGAGTATACGAGAATATCTCACGATCTTAGCAAATCCATTTTATCCATACACAATGAATATACTTTTAGTCTATAAAGAAGCCGACATAGCGACCTACAAAATGCTGGAAGGATTGTCCAAGCTTGAGGACTTCAACATCTATATCGCTTCTCCCCAATCGTATACCGACAAAAAGATCTATGGGAATTGTACACCCTTGGATCTGCCGGTCATTACCTCGAAGTTCAACTGGAACGTTATTCGTGCCCTGCGCGAAATCATCAAGACTTATCGGATCGACCTTATCTACTCACCAAGTAGTTCCGGTTTATCAAACGCTCTATTCGCCTCCATAGGCACACGGGCGAAGAATATCGCATACCGAGGTACGCAGGCTAAATTGAAGCGGTTCGATCCGACCTATTATCTAGGCATCTTAAATCCCGCCGTGGAGCATGTCATATGCGAGACCAAAGATATCGAGGAATATCTCTCCCGATTCATCGCACGAAAAAGGCTAACGACCAGCACAAAACCATTTGATATCGATTGGATCAAGGAAGCAGTCCGTACGCCCAAACAAGCAGACGATATTCCGGACGACGCCTTTCGTTGCATCTATATCGGAGCGACGAAGAACAGGCCGTTCAAAGGCTTAACCGATTTGATTCATGCGTTTATCTTATTGGATGATCCACAGGTACATCTTACGATCGTGGGAGAATATGGGGAAAATGATTTCCAATTAGCCCAACAGTCGAAGGTAAGCGCACAAATTCATTTTCTGGGACAGCGTTCCGACGCCATCTCTTTTCTGGTCACGTCCCAGTTGTTTATACTTCCCTCGCACCGGAATGCCTCCCCAAGAGTCGTGCGGGAGGCTATGGCTTGTTCCGTTCCTTGTATCGTAACAGATATACCGGGAGCAAGAGACTTAATCATAGACGGAGTCACCGGATTGTTAGTGCCGCCTTCTTCTCCTCAACAAATGGCGGCGTCTATCCGCTCGCTTATCGATAACCCGGAGCGATTGGAAGCGTTCGCCAAGGCCTCA
Source organism: Parabacteroides sp. Y3-G-102 (assembly GCF_023656845.1). Classification (NCBI taxonomy): domain Bacteria; kingdom Pseudomonadati; phylum Bacteroidota; class Bacteroidia; order Bacteroidales; family Tannerellaceae; genus Parabacteroides; species Parabacteroides sp. Y3-G-102. Next base: position 70,438 of record NZ_JAMOKU010000020.1, read on the forward strand.
CGTGAGCATATCATCCAAGATTTCAGCGTAAAGGCTTATACAGACGGCTTCGCCACGTTATTCAGGTCAATCAAGAAAGCATAGATTATTTACAGATTCAGAAACAACGGATATAAGCTAATGAATAGCTATCATAAAGATGGTCCTTCATTCCATGTTTATATTGGAAGGACAGGATATTTTTCTTAAGCTCATAATTTAGCTTTGTCCGTAGAATCATCGGCTTATCCCCATTATCCCGATATCCCCGGAAACCGGCATAATTACAATCCAACGAGAACCCCCGATAGGTCCCTAACACACCTGCCCCATAACAGAAAGCGTCGTTCTGACGATTAACGACATCGTTAGTCATCCAACAATAAAAACCCGCTAAAGCTTGCACACGGATCGAAGCGTTTACATCTTTCCGCTTCCACAACGTACGTCCCAGATTGGCGTCGAACCAATAAGAGGCCGCATCCGTATAACGAGCGTCGCACAAGCGTCCGCCACTGGCGGTTTTCAGGTTGGCGCTTACCACGATATCCATCCATTTCTCACTCCGGAGGGCTTGGAAATAAAAATTAAAGATCACGTCGCCCCGGCAAACAATCGGGGATTTCAGTTCTACCGCATAACGCTCATCCCGCACTTCCGGCGACATCTCATACCATTCTTGGAATACCCAACTGACATTCACTCCTACACGCCCCTTTACGACAGGAATGTACAAACGGGTAAAGATATCTTTCGTCTGATCGCCTCGCGTCTTATGATATTCCCCCCGAAGCTCCACTTCCCAACGGCTGGACAGGCTTCCTCCTACCAACTCGGGAATCGGAAAGGCATTTGGCCCGAAATAACGGGGCGAGTAAGTCAGATACTCTACCTTTTCCCACCATTCTAACGCCTTAACCGGAGATACATAGGTCAAAAGACAACTAACAACTAAGCAGAACCGGAGTATTTGTATTTTCATAAAAGTCTATAATTCAAATTCAATCTCATGCTTCAACGCATATTTCTTCCAGAAACGATTTCGATAATATAATATCCAACGAAGGCATTCCGCTTCATCAAAATGCCGGCTCTCGGCATAGGTCTCCGCCATTAAATGAAAAGCGGCTTCCCGTCCCCACAAGCGGGAGAAATTCGCGCATCCTCGTTTTAGCGAGACAGGCCCGAAGTGCATCCGGTTTATATCGATCAAGGAGAACTTAACCCCTTCCTCCGTACGATCGTACAATACATTTCCGGGAGAGAAATCGGCATGATAAACCTCCGCCTCATGCAACTTTGCCATATAAGTACCTAACGCACGGAAAATATCCTCGTTCTCCTCTACCGGACGCTGTCCGACTTTATACAATGTCTTATAGCTGGATTGCAGACTGATAAAATAACTATATTCCAAAAACCCTTTCTTCCTAAAAAGGATATAAGCGATCGGGGCAGGAGTCTCAAAACCCTTGGCGACTAAACGCAGAGCGTACTCATAGGCTCGCACGGCCTTAGGCTGACGGAAAAAACGATAAATAACACGGTTTATCAAGTGGGGGACTCTATATCGCTTGACATTCAGTTCCACACCATCTACCTCAAAAACCTTGATCTCATTCCTCGCCTTATAAATCGTTTTTCCCTCTTCTGAAAATATACGAGGTACACGCCTTACAAAATCCTCGAATCGCCTATACGCCGGGTTAATGACCTCCTGCATCCGAAATCGTTTCATTTAAAGAGGTTAATACCTTGTTTATGATTAGGTCCGGATTGAGCTGTTTCATACACGCCCAATCCTTCCGCAGGCAGGGCTTTTGGCCGAATACGGAACAAGGACGACAAGGTAAATCCAGCTGGATACAATCTTCCGGATCCTGATGATATCCGTAAAATCCGGCATAGGGATGGGTAGCGCCCCAAACAGAAATTACCCGTGTACCGACCAAGGAAGCGAAATGCATATTGGCGGAATCCATGCAAATCAACAGATCCAACCGGCTGATCAAGGCCAGTTCCTGATCCAAGGAATACTTGCCCGCCACGCTTTTTACCCGGGGATACTCAAAAGCCCATTGATCCAAGAGCGCCTCCTCGTAGCCACGACCACCGAACAGGAAGATGGTAAAATCCTCTCGATCGGAAAGCTCGGCCATGACCAGCTCCATCTCCCCGGTCGGATAAATCTTTCCCCGGTGCTTGGCGAAGGGGGCGATACCGATCCATTTGCCCGTCTTCGTTCCCACAAGGGGTTCCAAGGCGGATAAATCAGGGGTCGAGGTCTCATAAAGCGAGGTGAACGATTCCGTATAGTTAAGCCCGGCGTTGCGGAACACATCCGCGTAACGTTCGATCACCGGGCGAAGTTGTTTAAATCGTTTATGCTTTGCGTCGGTCAACCGGGCACGATCTTTCCGGGCCTTATCCACGACAAACACCCGTCTGCCGTTCAAGCGGAACAGCGTACGGATAATCATGGTCCGCAACACGTCGTGCAAATCCAGCACCATATCGAAATCGTATTTCACCAAGGCAGAGGCAAAACGGAGCAATCCCGCCAACGTTTTCTCCGTGGTCTTCGTATTGATACCGATCACGTTCACGTTCTTCGGGCGGTTGATAAAGACCGGGATCAAGAACGCTTGCGTCAACACGGTAAACGAGTCCGTAGGATTCGCCTTGGCTGCGGAATAGATAACGGGAACGGTCATCGCCACATCCCCAATAGCCGAAAGTCGTATTACTAATATATTTGCCATTATTTCTTACCGTACAACACAGGATTCAAGGCCGGGTCGTTGTACATCTTCATTTGCTTGTAGACCTTCATGTATTTCTTACCGTCACGGATATCGGATAGCAATTGATCCAAAGCCATCGACAAATCCTTCTTCTGCTCCATCAGCACCGCCAGTTTCTGCTCACAACGAGCCTTATGCTCGGCAGTAGCATCCGGACGGTTTGCCTCCTCACGCATATGATAGATCTTTAGCGTAAGGATAGAGAGACGATCGATCGCCCAAGCCGGGCTTTCCGTATTGATCGTAGCATCCGGCAAGACTTTCACGTTCTTGTATTTATCCAGAAAGAAACTATCGATCAACTCTACCAAATCCGTACGATCTTGATTCGACTTGTCGATGCGGCGTTTGATAGCCAGCGCTTCCACCGGGTCGATCTCCGGATTCCGGATAATGTCCTCCAAATGCCATTGTACGGCATCGATCCAGTTCTTAAGATAAAGATAAAACTCGATGCTCTTTACCGCATAGGGATTATGCACTGTAGCATCTACATTGTCAGTTACATGATAAGCCTCCGTAGCTTGCTCAAAAATGCGGAAACATTGTTCGCTGAAGTTCATATATGATTCATTTTCTTTCTGTGAATACTTTGTGGGACAAAGATAATGCTTACGGATCAGAAACCCAATTCTACCGGATAAATTCTATCCTCTTAGCATATATCCTTTCTTCGGCAAGGATACGATGCCGGTAGACGGATCGTTATGAAGCGCTTTACGGAGATAGGTGACCTGCACATTCAAGGCCAGGGAGTTGGCGTATGAGCTAGTTCCCCAGACGGTTTCCAACAGAAGGTCACGATCCACCGCCAGATTCAGGTTTGTCGCCAGGATTCGCAGAAGATCCGCTTGGCGGGAAGTGATCAATACCTTGTTATTGCCGGTACGGATCTCGTTCGTGGTATAGTTGAAGGTCGTATTTCCGAAATGGAAGCTCTCCTCCAGCACGCTTTCATGGACACCGATCTCAAAACGGTCCTTGATACGGGCGATCAGCTCTTCCGGATAGAAGGGTTTCGCCAAGTAATCGTTTCCGCGCAAGCTAAAACCTTTCAAACGGTTGTTCTTATCGGAACGGTCGGAAAGGAAAAAGATCAAGACATGACGATCTTGCTCACGGATCTTTTCCGCTACCTCGAAACCGTTTAGGCCGGGCATGTTGATATCCAGCAAGACCAGATCCGGTTTCACAACCGGGAATTGCTCCAAAGCCATGGTACCATTGCCAGTATAAGTCACCTCATACCCCTCCCGTTCCAAGAATCGCTTCAAGACGAGGGAATACTTAAGGTCATCGTCAGCGAAAAGTATTTTCAATGTCGATTTCATAAGGCTGTAGTCGGTAGATTTATAGTAATTCGAGTGCCTTCACCTAATTCACTTCGCAGGGATACAGAGCCATGATGCGCCTCTACTATTTGGCGAACGTAGCTCAATCCCAACCCAATACCCGGAATTTGCTTATCCGGCAGATGAGACGAACGGTAAAATTTATCGAACACCTTTCGCCGCTCATCCGGAGCGATACCGAAGCCATTATCCGAAACGGTCAATTCCACCCTTTGCTGATTCCAAAGCACTACGATATCGATATCCACTTCCTCTCCCGAATATTTGATCGCGTTCTCTATCAAGTTAGACAAGACATTCGCCACATGTACCGGATCGGCCGTCAGATCCGGCATATCCGGGGGAAAGGCCGTCGAGAAAGAGACTTTTTTCCCGGCGGGGATATTGGTTAGGCGTACCACCTTCTCCACCAACTCACGGAGATTAAAAGCGGAAGGTCTCAAGAGCGTCTCCCGCTCGTCCGCACAAACCATATCTTTCAATTTTCCCAGATAGGCGGAAAGATTATCCAACTCGAACATGGAGTCTTGAAGGACCCGTTCCGTCGTGGCCTCATCCATCCGCATCTCCCGGTCATTCAAGAAAGAGACGAATACCTTCAAGGTTTGTACCGGTCGCCTCAGCTCATGGATCATCGTATGCACGAACCCCTCACGCAACTCGTTCAAGCGCATTTGCTCCCAGATCGTACGGATCTGGAAACCCAAACAAGCCAGCAATAACAAGATAAGGAAAATACTTAGGAAAAGCTGCCATCCCATCCGGCCCAATAACGGATTCATGGGAAGATCCACATCCACCCACACCGCCTTTCGCTCGATCGGGGCGAACACATAGCATATCGAGATAGAGGTTGAAAACAGGTTTTTCGATAATGGTAACCATAAGGCCGATGACTGTCCGGACAATGTATCGCTCGCTACGAACGGACGTACCCGATAATCCAGACCGGGCAGACCGGCAGACAAGATGGAGTCCAAACGCTCCGCAGAGAAAGGCACAAAGAACTCCACGACCGAACGATCTACCCCAACCAATAAGCTATCTTCCGGCATATTCGGGTCCAGATGAAGCCGAAAACTATGGATCTTTGTCGTATCCTTGGGATAAAGCTGGAAACCGAACGAGTTTTTCAACCCATTTAACACGCTATCACCAGACTGGTATTTCGACTGGCGTTCTATGATATAAGTACCTTTCGTCATCTCCGCCTCTTCCTTCCGTATACGAAATTCCTCCTGCCCGGCATGAAATACCTCACCGGCGATCTCATCCGCATAAGTACACATCTCGTACCGGAACTGGTTGAACAGCCAATAGCCTTGTACCCCGATCGCCGCCAAAGCCGCCGCCAACGAGATTACCCATATCCATCGAATCCTCTTTCCCATATCTTATTCCTTTCCGGCAAAGATAGATAGCTACTCCATGATTACAACGTACATGTAGCCATTTTTATAAGCGGAGTAATATTTCAGTAATAAAAATCTTCCTTACGGCGAACGCCCCTTCCCTACATTCGCGACAAATAACTTCTAAAACCAACAGATCATGAAACGAATCATAGCGACAATCGGCCTGCTTTGCGTAGGTCTGTCAGGGGCGGGACACGAGACGAACGCCCAAGTGACAATCAACATCTTCAACCTAAACGACGTACTAAGAGCCAAGCCCATCGACGAGACACGTTTCACGGTACAATACCAGACCACGTCCATGCCGGACACGCTCCAACCCGACAAGAAAGAGGAAGAGACCCTCATGCTGAAGGTCGGGGATAAATGCTCCGTTTACTATAGTTACGCCAAATTCCTCACCGATTCCGTACTAGAGGCCGACAAAGCCGCCGGAGCCTCACAAGAAGTCATCAATGAACACCTGCAACAATATTCATCCAAGACCAACGCGCAGGTCTACAAGAATTATCCGGCGGGAAAGACCACGACCTTGGATGCCCTTGCCGCCAGTCGCTTTCGCTGCGAGGAAAAGGAGGAGCGCCCGGAATGGACCTTACTGCCCGATACGATGACCATCCTGTCCTATCCTTGCCGGAAAGCGACCTGTCATTTCAAGGGCAGGCATTATGAGGCTTGGTACACGCCGGAGATACCGAAAAGCGAGGGTCCTTGGAAATTATGCGGATTACCGGGCCTGATCCTAAAAGCCCAAGACAGCCAAGGACATTACACTTTCATCTGCACGGGTATCGAACTGAGCCGGGATAAGAACCCGATCCTTTTCGGGGGAAACGATTTCGAGCCGATCAGCCGCAAGAACCTGCAAAAGGTTTACGAACGATATGCCGCCGATCCTATCGGATACATCGCCTTGACCTCGCCACAGGTGAAAGTGACCGTCACCGACGATAACGGGAAACCTTACCAACCCAAGAACATGCCGTATAACCCTATAGAAAGGGAAGAAAGATGAAACGGATCATACTGCATATACACACTTTTTGTTTACTTACGCTGCTCTGCCCGGCAGGATTGGCCGCCCAATCCGTCATCCGAGGGATCGTGATCGACAGGGAAAGCCAACTGCCGGTAGAAGCGGCCACCGTGCAATTAACCAGAGGCAACGTATCCCTTCCGATCAACTATACGTTAAGTAATAATGAAGGGACCTTTACCCTCACCCAACCGAAGCGGACGGACTCACTTCTCGTCTCCGTCTCGCTCTTAGGGTACCAAACCCAGCAACAAGCCGTACATGCCGGACAAACGCTTCGTTTTGAGATGGAGCCGCAGGTATTCAGCCTAAAGGAGGTGGAAATCCGTCCGGGACGTGTCTGGGGGCGGCAAGATACGATCAATTATGATGTCACCCGCTTTCTCTCCCCAAAGGATCAATCCATCAAGGACGTATTACGGAAACTTCCGGGTATCGATATCGATGATCTGGGGAAGATCTCTTACAACGGGAAAGAGATCCGTAATTTCTATGTGGAGGGACTGGATCTCACCAACGGGAAATACAAGCAAATCAGCGAGAACCTGCGAGCCGACGCCGTACAGAACATACAAGTGATGGAGAACCACCAACCGATCCGTGTGTTACAGAGAAAGATCAAGACCGAAGACGTAGCGTTGAACCTCAAGCTGAGACCGGAATTCCGAGATCGCTGGTTGATCAATGCCGAAGGCGGTCTCGGCGCATCCCCGTTCTTATGGAAAGGAGCCGCTGACGCCTTGCAGATCAGCCGCAGCAGCCAATCCGCTTATCTATATAAAGGGAATAATACCGGGCAAGATGTATCGGGCGAGCAAAATACCCTTACCGAATCTCCCGAATCCCGTTTATCCGAGCCCAAGGTTCCCCAATTTCTGCTACAACCCTCATTCTCCGCCCCGCTAAAGAAAGAGCGCTGGCTGTTCAACCATATACACAGCCTATCCGCAAATCGCCTATATAAACTGAACGAGAACACCCAACTCCGTATAAACGCCGGTTATATCCACGACCTGCGAACACAGGAAAGGGGGAGTGAGACGACCTATTACCAATCCGAGGACACGATTCATCTAACGGAGCAAAGCGATAGCCGCATTCGCTCGGATCAAGCCAACCTAAATATCGGAGTGGAAAACAACTCGCAGGAAAGGTATCTCAAGAACCAGTTCTCAGCCACCGGAGATTGGCAATCCAGCCTTTCCCATATAACTGAAAACACAATTTCCACCGGCCGTACAACATTGGACCAACGCATCAAAACCCCGAACCTCGACTTGCGTAATAATTTACGGACCCTGTGGAGCTTGGACAAATACACGTTGGAAGCCCAGTCTTCGCTCCGTTACCACAGCAACGCGGCCGATCTTCGCTTGGATAACCACCCTTATCCAATGAGCTTACGCGACTTTTATACCGATAATTCCTTCTCATTCCTGAAAAAGAGCGGTTCCCTCACCCAGCGATATACGGTGGGCATAAACGGGGAGATCAGCAATATCGAGAAAAGCTTGCAAACTTATCTTTCACCCGATTACCAATGGAATACCTATAAATGGACCCTATCCCTCAGCGTTCCTCTCAGATGGACCGGATATACAGGGGTCGGTTTCTCCCGCATCTCGGTTAATCCGTCCCTGTCCATTATCTACAAACTGAATTACGCATGGCGTTTCACGGCGCACGCCTCCTATAAGGAAAGATACGGAGAGATGACCGACTTATACGACCGGCCTTATCAAACGGATTACCGGAATAGCGTCTGGAATTGCGGAATCCTCCCGGTTTACAGACAACAGCTTTATTCCGTTTATGGGGAATACAAGAATACGGCACGGGAATTCTTCGCCACAGTAAACCTGACACACAACCGGGAGTGGTACAATCGTATATACGAGCAACGTATAGAGAACGGACAGGTACAACGAGTCTCCTTACCACTGTCCAACCACGGCTCCGGATATACCGTCAAAAGCACGCTATCCAAGGGCTTTTACGAGTTAGGGCTAAAGACCTCGTTCCTGGTGCTCCTCAATATCAGCAAGGCCGAGCAAATCAGCGGGGGACAAAGGCTTCCCTATCAATATCGTCTCATGCGCTTAGAACCCAAAGTGATCTGGACTCCCAACCGCCATTGGGAGACCAGTTACCAAACCGATATCCGGTACGGAGGAAATAAAATAGGAGAACGTACCCGTTTGGCGCCCTTATGGAACGTCACCCAACAAGTACAGCTCTCCTACATTTTCTCATCCATAGAGGCAAGCCTTTCCTTAGATCATTATCACAATGACGTGAATGAAGACCAATCCGTCAACGCCGTTTTCGCAGACTTCTCGGTCTCATGGAAATCCCGGCGTTGGCAAATCACCGCCACGGCGACAAACCTGTTCGACAAACGTACCTACGCATACACACGATACGCATCGTTGGAAAGCTATACCTCATGGGTACGTATCCGTCCCCGGGAGTTTCTGGTAGCGATCCGCTACCGTTTATAATTATTAGGCCGTTTAGGGGAAACAATTGTGAAAAATCAACTAATTTCGCACTCTGATAAATAAGCGGCTTTATGAATAACGATAAAATAATCACACCCAGCTTTTGCTATATACTAGCGGCGAATTTCCTGCTTTTTTTCGCTTTCTATCTAATCCTGCCGATCTTGCCTTTTTATCTGAAGGAAGAATTCATGATCGGGAAGTCTATGATCGGGTTTATCTTGTCGTGCTATACGCTAGCGGCGCTCTGTATCCGTCCGTTCGCCGGATATTTGCTGGATACTTTCGCCCGCCGTCCCTTATATCTGGTGGCTTATTTCATTTTCACCGCCATATTCGGCGGATACATGGTAGCCACGGCGCTTACCCTCTTTATCGCCTTACGCGTCGTACACGGTTTCGCCTTCGGCATGGTGACGGTGGCTGGAAATACGATACTGATCGATATCTTGCCCTCCTCCCGCCGTGGGGAAGGTATTGGCTATTACGGCCTAGCCAATAACATCGCCATGAGTTTCGGGCCGATGATCGGTCTGTTCATGCAAGGGAACTTCACATACGACGTGATCTTTTCCTGCTCGTTGCTATCCGGAAGCCTTGGTTTTATCATGGCCTATATGGTCAAGACTCCTTATAAGCAACCGGTCAAACGAGAACCGATCTCCCTAGACCGCTTTTTCTTGGTGAAGGGAACTTGGGCGGGTATCTCCCTATTATTACTCTCCATTCCTTATGGTATGACTACCACTTATGTAGCGATGTACGCCGCTGAGATCGGGATCAGCGTAAACTCCGGACTTTATTTCACCTTTATGGCCGTGGGACTAGCCGTCTCCCGCCTGTTCTCCGGACGGCAAGTGGATAAAGGACGGATCACGCTTGTTATCTCCCTCGGGATGTATTTGGCGGCGGCCACATTCTTTCTTCTCGCGGCGCTCAAGGAGTTGATGCATTGGAATCCGGTATTTTCCTCTTATCTCTACATAGGTATAGCCCTCTCGCAAGGCGTGGCATTCGGAACCATGTTCCCTGCTTTCAACACGCTTTTCGTGAATCTGGCACCCAATAACCAGCGGGGTACGGCCACTTCTACATATCTAACTAGTTGGGATATAGGTATCGGTATCGGGTTGATGGCCGGGGGCAGCATCGCACAAGAGCTGGGTGGCTTCAACTACGCCTACCTGTCCGGCGCTTGCCTTACGGTATTGTCTACGTTTTTCTTCTTGTTCAAGGCAGGGCCGCATTTCAATCGGCACAAGCTAAGATAAGTACTGCACGGCTCTTCCATTAATCTATCCGTTCTTAGTTAAGCCGAGAAGCTTTAATTCCATACAATAAGCCTACTCATGAACTGCGCACGTAAGAAGCTAAGAATCAGCGTCAAAAAAACACGAGAATCTTTCCGTCAAAACACGTACATGTTTTTTCAAAAAGTCGTACGTGTTTTGGATGAAACTCGTACGTGTTTTCCCGAATCTTTCGGCTGAGAACAAAAGCGCATATAGAAATCGACAAGAAGCCATCATCACTTGTATATCCCCTGTTTTTTACTTAATATCGCGTAACGATAATCAAGCTGATAAGATGAAAATAATAGCAGATAACACGGTTCCTTACCTAAAAGGGATCTTGGAGCCGATAGCGGACGTATCCTACCTTGACTCCAAAGAGTTTACGCCCACGAACATAAAAGACGCGGATGCCTTGATCGTACGTAGCATAGATAAATGTACACGCGAGCTATTGGAAGGTAGCCGGGTTCGCCTCATCACGACAGCCACGATCGGGTACGACCATATCGATATCCATTATTGCGAGAAGGCAGGGATCACGTGGAAGAACGCCCCGGGTTGCAACGCCGCTTCCGTGGGGCAATATGTATTATCCTCTTTGGTAGCCGTCGCCCTCCGCAAAGGAGAGAGACTAGCAGGGAAGACTATCGGTATCGTTGGCGTAGGCCATGTAGGGAGTATCGTAGAGAGGCTATGCGAGGCCATGGGGATGCGTGTGCTTCGCAATGACCCGCCCCGTGCCGAGCAGGAAGGTGAAGATGGATTCGTATCCTTGGACACGATCGCGAAAGAGGCGGATATCATAACCTTGCATGTGCCGTTGACCAAAGAGGGACGTTTCGCCACCCGTCATCTCGCCGATCATGCTTTTTTCGACAGATTGGAACGAAAACCATGGTTTATCAACAGTTGCCGGGGTGCCGTACATGATACGCAGGCCTTATTGCAGGCCAAACGAACCGGCAAGGTCAGCGAACTGATCATTGATTGCTGGGAGAACGAACCGGATATCGACCGGAAATTACTGTCGGAAGCCACGATCGCCACTCCTCATATAGCCGGTTTCTCCGCCGACGGGAAGGCGAACGGGACACGAATGTGCCTAGAGAATATAGGATGCTTTTTCGGTATCCGTATCGAAAAGATCAAGGAAGTCATTCCACCTGCCCCAACCAACCCGTTCATCGACTTGGGACAATTCAAGGAGCACCGGGTGGAAGAAGCCATCTTGAGAAGTTTCAACCCAGAAGTAATCGACCAAGCACTAAGAGCGAATCCTCATCATTTCGAGCGATTTAGGGCAGCGTATGACCATCCCCGTGAGTTCCATGCTTACCAAGCGATCAAAGCTGACCCGGAAGAATTCGCCGTACTCCAGAAACTAGGTTTTCAAGTAGGCTAATGACAAAAAAGCCTTACAATAAACTTTCGATCACATGAGGATAATGCGCATACTCCAGGGCATGCACTTTCGAGGCTACCTCCTCCGGCGTATCCGAAGGTAATACCGGACAAGAAGCCTGGAAGATGATAGCGCCCTCATCATAATGCTCATTAATATAATGTATAGTAATACCCGACTCCCGCTCACCAGCCTTCACGACCGCCTCATGCACATGCATGCCATACATCCCCTTGCCGCCATATTTAGGGAGTAACGCGGGATGGATGTTCACGATCTTACCGGGAAAAGCCTGAAGAATCACGTCTGAGATCTTATTCATAAAACCGGCCAACACGATAAGGCAGACATCATATTCCGCCAACTTTTCCAAGATCGGCACACCGGCAATAAATTCCTCCCGTGAAAACACGAAAGAAGGTACGCCCAACTTATTTACCCGCCCATGCACGCCAACATTACGATTATTTGATAAAACAACCGCAACATTAACGTTTTCACTGTTAGCAAAATATCGGGCGATGTTCTCGGCATTCGTACCAGATCCGGAAGCAAAAATCGCTATGTTTTTCATATTTTTAGATGTTTAAATGCACAAGAAAAGAAAAAATGTGCAGTTTTCCGCATTTTTAGCTTATTAAATTTGCTTTGTAACATAAAAAATTCTTTTCTTTGCACTGCAAATTTAAAAAGTATATTCGTATTTATTAATCTAAATTGAAAAAGTTATGTCTGAAGTTGCTGAAAGAGTAAAAGCTATCATCGTTGACAAGTTAAGTGTTGAAGAAACAGAAGTTACAAACGAAGCAAGCTTTACTAACGATTTAGGAGCAGACTCTCTTGACACTGTAGAATTGATTATGGAGTTCGAAAAAGAATTCGGTATCTCAATTCCTGACGATCAAGCAGAAAAGATTACAACTGTAGGTGACGCTATCGCTTACATCGAGGCTAACGCGAAGTAATCAATCCTTTTAACTAAAGGTATGGAATTAAAAAGAGTTGTAGTAACAGGTCTTGGAGCTATTACTCCTCTTGGTAATACCCTCCCCGAAACATGGGAAGGTATTATCAATGGAAAAAGTGGCGCTGGACCTATTACTCAGTTTGATGCATCCAAATTCAAGACACAATTTGCATGCGAAGTTAAAGGCTTCGATCCGTTGAAAGTTATGGATCGTAAAGAAGCCCGCAAGTGTGATCGTTATAGCTTATTCGCGATCGACGCGGCGAAACAAGCGATCGAGGACGCGGCAATGGACTTGGATAACGAAGATAAGAACCGTATCGGCGTTATTTTCGCTTCAGGTATCGGTGGTATCAAGACATTTGATGAGGAAGTATTGAGTTATGCGAAGATCAAGGATACGATCGGTCCGAAGTTTAACCCGTTCTTCATCCCGAAAATGATCTCGGATATCGCGGCTGGACATATTTCCATGCTTTATGGATTCCACGGCCCGAACTTTGCGACCGTCTCAGCTTGTGCATCTTCTACAAACGCTATCAGTGACGCATTCAATTATATCCGTTTAGGCAAGGCTAACGTCATCATCACCGGTGGAGCGGAAGCTGCTGTTTCTGAATCGGGTGTAGGTGGATTCAACTCCATGAATGCGTTATCGACACGTAATGATTCTCCCGAGACCGCATCTCGCCCGTTCAGCGCTAGCCGTGACGGATTCGTGATGGGTGAAGGTGGAGCTTGCTTGGTATTGGAAGAAATGGAGCACGCATTGGCTCGTGGCGCTAAAATATATTGCGAGATCGCTGGAACCGGAATGTCTGCCGATGCTTATCACTTGACCGCTTCTCATCCGGATGGTTTAGGAGCGAAGCTGGTTATGCGCAACGCATTGGAAGACGCGGGAATGACTCCGGAAGATATTGATTACATCAATGTTCATGGAACATCGACTCCCGTAGGCGATATCTCAGAGGTTAAGGCGATCAAAGATGTGTTCGGAGAACATGCTTATCAACTGAATATCAGTTCTACAAAGTCAATGACCGGTCACTTGCTTGGTGCTGCCGGAGCGGTAGAGGCGATCCTGTGTATTATGGCTATAAACGATGGTATTATCCCGCCGACCATTAACCATGCGGAAGGCGACGATGATCCTGAAATAGATTATAAACTGAATTTCACATTCAATAAGGCTCAAAAGAGAGAAGTGAAAGCCGCTTTATCGAATACGTTTGGTTTCGGTGGACACAACGCTTGCGCCATTGTTAAAAAATTCGTGAAATAACGTGTTTAGAAAGCTATACAAACAGCTACATAAAAGAATAAGGCTCCTGCATAATAAAGGTAGGGAGCCTTATTTGTCTTTATCAAAGATTCTAGGTTTTTATCCGGATAATCTCCAGATTTACGAGCAGGCCTTGTTGCATAAATCATCATCGGTAGAGACGGATGATGGTAAATGGCTTAACAATGAGCGTCTTGAATTTTTAGGAGATGGCATTTTGGATGCGGCGGTCGCCGATATTGTCTATAAGCGCTACCCGAATAAGCGGGAAGGCTTTTTGACAAACACACGCTCCAAGATCGTACAACGGGAAACGATGAATAAGGTCGCCGTACAACTCGGCCTCGATCAAATGGTAGTCTATTCAACCAAGATAAACTCTCATAACAATCATATGTATGGTAATGCGCTCGAGGCTTTGATCGGCGCTATTTATCTGGATCAAGGTTATGACGTTTGTTATAAGTTTATCCGTGACGTGATGATAGAAAAGTATATCGATGTAGATACGCTCGTCCGGAAAGAGATAAATTTCAAGTCAAACTTGATTGAATGGAGCCAAAAGAACAAAATATCGATCTCGTTCGATCTAATAGAGTCTTTTACGGATCATGATGGGAATCCTGTATTCCAAAGCGCGATTAAATTGCTCGGCGAGCAAATTGGCATAGGTATCGGTTACTCCAAAAAAGAATCCCAGCAAGCGGCTTCTAAAATGGCGGTCAAAAGATTGCGGACAGACAAAGAACTCCAGCAACGTATCTCTGCCACAAAGAAAAAGAAGACTGGTGAACTAACCGATGAAAAAGAGTTTTCCGACCTCCCAGAGGAAGAAACTGTATGATAAACAGCAGAACTTGGGTAAATCGTTTGATATACCCAAGTTCTTCGTTATATAAGAATAAGCTCATATAAAGTTGTATGTATGAAAAACCAGTACAGTAAACTTCTCCGAATATTAATAACCGGCATATTATATATCGGTTATTTCTCGATTTCAAGTTTGTTGGCGCAGATCAGCGAAGGAGGACTCCCCCCCAGCTTTCAATTCGCAGGTTCACTTCGAAGTGAAAAGCTAGCAGAACAAGTTCCAGTGAATTTCAGTGTGGAAGACCTCAAGGCGGTCGATGCGTGGAGGGTCAGCCAAGGCGCTCCGTTGCGTGTAGCCAAGTCGATTCCAACCAGCTTCGACATCGCCAATAGCGGCGATTGGATTTCACTACCTGACGGTAGCCAAGTATGGCAACTTCACCTTCAAGCGAAAGGAGCGATCGCCTTGATCCTGTATTACTCCGATTTTTATATACCCAAAGGTGCCCGGTTATACCTGTATAACGCAGCGAAAACCCAAGTATTGGGTGCCTATACGCATCGTACGCATCCTAAAAACGGACCGTTCGCAACCCAAGCCGTAGCAGACGATGAGGTGATCCTCGAATATGTGCCGGCACCATCCGGCGAGACACCTCGACTACGCATCCGGGAGGTCGGTTACGGGTATAATCATCTTGAAGCGATCATGCCAGAAGTACAGGAAGCGCCGGGAGCCGACTTTTCAGGAGCTTGCGAAGTGAATATCAATTGCGAGGAGGGAGCCGATTGGCAGGAGCAAAAGAAGGGGGTGATACAAATGATTCAATACATCCGTAATAAAGAGGGAGAAGGAGGAAGCTATATTTGTACGGCTTCTCTGGTAAATAATACGGCCCGTGACAAAAAGCCTTATGTATTATCCGCCTTCCATTGTTCGCAAGATATACTGGGCGAACAGACGGTTACTCCCGAGGAATTAGCGGTCTGGTTGTTTTATTTCCACCAAGAACATGTGGGCTGCGATAATGAGTCACCCATTTATCCGATAAAAACCATGGTAGGATGTACACGGAAAGCCTCCACCCCTGTCGAAAACGGTTCCGACGGACTGTTGCTGTTGCTTAACGACGAGATCCCCGACGATTATAATGTATTCTTTAACGGATGGGATCGTTCAAATATGCTTTCACTCTCGGGCGTAGGCATCCATCATCCTTCCGGCGATTATATGAAAATCTCCACCTATGGAAATTATCCGACAGAATCGATTACATGGCGTAATAGTGATGTTGGGAAAACCGGGGCCACGAACGCTCATTGGAACGCGACTTTCGATGCCACGCTAAACGGACACGGGGTGACCGAGGGAGGTTCTTCCGGCTCGCCTTTATTTAATAGCAAAGGCTTGATTATAGGTACGCTGAGCGGTGGAAGCTCCAGTTGCGAACTGCCCGAAGGATTGAATTTATACGGTAAATTGTATTATCACTGGAATAAATACAGTGATAATGATACAGCCCGGATGGATGTCTGGCTAGATCCACTCGGAACGGGCGTCACCTCGTTGCAGGGAATGACGCAGGATGGGAAAACGCTCGGAAACGAGTATGAAGGTCCGACTGATTTGAAATACAAACAGATCTCCACGGGTGAGATTCAACTGACATGGAATGCCCCAGTCCTCGAAAAAATAGCTGGTTGGGGATCACAAGATCGTTATCAACAGTTCGGTCTCGGAGGAGATCCATTCTATTTCGCTCAGAAATGGGATACGAAAGATCTACAACCGGTGCATAAAAAAACGATCCGGAAGGTTAATTTCTATCCGCAGGAAGGGGTCACTTATGGAGTCTATATCAAACAGGGAAACCGGGAGTATGAAGAGAGTTTCACTCAACTGAAATCAGGTAAAATAAATTCGGTCACACTTAAAACACCATTCGTAATCGACGCGAAGCTGGATTTACTGGTAGCCATTCATGTGATAAGCTATGCCAATAACACATATCCGGCATGCTCCGATAAAGGCCCCGCAGTCGACGGAAAAGGGAATTTATATTCTTTGGACGGAAAAAAATGGGAAACATTCTCAGATGATGAGCTAGATGCCAATGTTGTGTTATCGATCGTAATAAGCGCAGAAGAAGGTGAGCTCCCCTCGAGTTCCGTATTCTCCACGAGCACTTTCTCGGAGAAACCGCAACCCATGAGAACGGGCCGATTATCATTCCGGAAACTGGCTATCGCCTCCGATGCGCAAGAAGCAGAGTTGATCACGGCTTTTCCGGAGCTGACCGGTTATAAGGTATATCAAGATACCCGGGAACTGACGACATTACCTGTTTCTCAACGGAATTATACGGTGAAAAATCTGACAACAAGTACCCCTCTGCTCCAAGTAACGGCACTTTATGGTACCGATGAGAGCGCCCCGGTTACGGTAATTCCGGAAACGAGCGTAGGTAACGAACTGAAGCCAACAGGCGAAGAAGTAGATATTCAACCACGTATCTTCTCGAATGAAGTACAGATCCAGAATTATCAACAACTGAAATCGCTTGAGATCTACAGGGCCGATGGAAAGTTGATACGTAGCGTCCCGCAACCGGGAAGCAGTCTCAGCACGGGTGATTTTGCCACTGGAATGTATATCTTCCGCTTGACTACCGAAAAGGGAAGCCAAACCGTTCAAGGTATTAAAAAATAAACGGCCGCCTACTAGTATAAAGTAAAAAAGGTTGTGCGTTCTCTGACACACAACCTTTTTTATTTTATTTCCCGAATGTTACCCCCATCCGTTTTCCTTGTACGATCAAATCATGATCCGGTGTCACTAATTTTAGTTTTCCCGCTACTTCTAACAAGGGAATGGATTCTACCCTATCTCCTTTCATACAAACCATACGTCCGAATTCACCATTAGCGATCAGTTCCGTGGCATGGCCTCCCAAGCGAGTCGCAAGGTTACGGTCGAACGGAGAGGGGTTTCCACCCCGTTGGGTGTATCCCAATACGGTATCCCGGGTCTCGATACCCGTTCCCGCCTCGATAGCCCGGGTAATATAATCAGAAGGACGCTTTTTATCCGGAGTCTCGATACCCTCGGCTACTACAACGATGGAATAAGGTTTGCCCCTGCGAGCCCGATCCAAGATCGCCTCGTTCACCTTATCGATATCGTATCCCAATTCCGGAAGTAAGATCACGTCGGCACCTCCAGCCATCCCGGCATACAAGGCGATCCATCCGGCATGATGGCCCATCACCTCCACGACCATCACCCGCTTATGTGAACTAGCTGTAGAATGAAGACGGTCTATAGATTCCGTGGCGATATTCACGGCGGTATTAAAACCGAACGTAATATCCGTACCCCATATGTCATTATCGATTGTCTTGGGAACGCCTATCACGTTCAATCCGATCTGAGATAACAGATTGGCCGTCTTCTGCGTACCGTTTCCTCCGATACAAACCAAGCAGTCCAGCCCCAGCTCCTCATAATTTTTCTTAATGATCTCCGGCTTTTCCGAATCTCCCGAGGCCAAGAGCTTACGGAAAGGCTTCTCTCTGGACGTTCCTAAAATGGTTCCCCCTAAATTTAATATGCCGGATAAGCTCCGTTCATCGAAAACTTGGACGTCTTTATTCAAAAGACCTATAAAACCGCTATGAATACCTATCACTTCCATGCCGTAATGCATGATAGCGGTCTTGCCAACACCACGGATCGTAGCGTTGATACCGGGGCAATCGCCACCCGATGAGAGAATCCCTATTTTCATCGTAACGTTAATTTAGTACCTAGCAAAGATATAAATAAAAAGAGAATGCCTACATTTGCACTCGAACAAATAAAAAGAGCATGGATATTTTAACACAGACGATTTCGCTCCTTTTCCGCCATCGACAAACGGAGATCGGACGATTTGGGCAGGATATAGACCATATCCAGCGCAAACAGCTGCATGCTCTGCTTTCGACGGCACGCAAGACGGAATGGGGACTCAAATATGATTATAAAAGCATTCGCTCTTATTCTGACTTCTGCCAACGTCTTCCCTTACAGACTTATGACGAGATAAAGCCGTATGTCACCCGAATGATAAACGGAGAAAGGAATATTCTCTGGCCTTCGGTGGTGCGGTGGTACGCTAAGAGTAGCGGGACCACGAACGACAAAAGTAAATTCCTGCCCGTCACCCCCGAGATATTAAAGGGTTGCCACTATAAAGGAGGCTTCGATTGCGTGGCCATTTATCTGCGGAACAACCCGGAAAGCCGTTTCTTCTCCAAGAAAGGCTTGATATTAGGCGGCAGCCATAGCCCTTCCCCGCTAAACTCCGAGGCTCATCAAGGCGACTTATCCGCCGTATTACTTCAAAATCTCAATCCGCTCGTCAATTTAATACGCGTCCCCAAGAAACCCATTATCCTAATGGATGAATGGGAAAGCAAGATCAAGGCGATCGTGGAGAACACTTGGAATAAGGATGTAAACAGCCTATCCGGTGTTCCTTCTTGGATGTTGGTCTTGATCAAGGCCGTATTGAAAAAAACGGGTAGGGAATATCTTACGGACGTATGGCCTAATCTGGAGGTCTTCTTCCATGGGGGAATCAGTTTCGAGCCTTACCGGGAGCAATATAAAACCTTGATTCCATCGAATAAGATGCATTATATGGAGACCTATAACGCATCCGAGGGCTTCTTCGGGCTGCAAGACGATCCGACAGACCCCAGTTTGCTTATGATGCCGGATTACGGTATTTTCTATGAGTTCATCCCGATGAACGAGGTGGGTAGCGCCCATCCGACCGTGTTACCGCTGGAATCGGTAGAGACCGGGAAAAACTATGCGATGGTGATCACGACCTCGGGAGGATTATGGCGCTATCAGATCGGGGATACGGTACGTTTCACCTCGTTATTCCCTCATAAATTCGTTATCTCCGGACGTACCAAGCACTTTATCAACGCCTTCGGCGAGGAGCTAATGGTGGATAACGCCGATAAGGCGATCGCCATGACTTGCCTACGAACCGGGGCGAAAGTAAAAGAATATACCGCCGCCCCACTTTTTATGCTGGATAAGGCGAAAGGACGGCACCAATGGTTTATCGAGTTTGACAAGAAACCGGAATCTCTCGATGAATTCGCCACTTTATTAGATCAGAACTTACAAAAGCTGAACTCGGACTATGAGGCGAAGCGGTATAAAGAGATCTCCCTTCAACCGCTGGAAATCGTTATCGCCCACGACGGTGCTTTCTATGAATGGCTCAAGCAGAAAGGCAAATTAGGCGGGCAGCACAAGATCCCACGCCTCAGCAACGACCGCACGCATATAGAGGAGCTTTTGCGCATTAACCAGTCTCTATAAGCCGGTATGCTCTTTATTCATAAGACGCATTAAAATTGATAAGTCAGATAGAATCCCGCCATATTCGAACTGAATACCGGAGCGGCCACGATCGGGCAGTTCTTCACATTTCGATTGATCCGCCGGGCGATAGCGTTACGAATCGGGAAATAGATCAGATACGATAACTCTACCGACAAGATCCCGAAACCTGCGCCGGCTACTACATCCGCCACCCAATGCCTGTTATTGTATAAGCGGGAACCCGCCACGAACGCCGCTATCGCATAACCCGAGTAAGCGAGTATAGGTGAGCTATCCTTAAATTCCTTATAAGCCATATGCGCCCCTAAGAAAGCATTCGAGGTATGTCCGGAAGGAAACGAATAAGGCGCCCCGTCCGGGCGAGGCTCGTTTACCCAGTTCTTCAGCCCATGCACCATCAATCCGTTCATCCCTTCCGCTAAAGCGACCAAGCAAAGTTGGTCCACCCAGTTATGCTTCTCTGTTCCCATAAGGTCGCAGACAAATACCCAACCCAGCATTCCCCACTCCAAGTAATTGTCGATATGGATTTGCTTCACGGAATCTTTCCGGGAAAACAGGTGAAAGTCATTCATCCCGTCGATCGCCGTGCCTACGGCTCCCACCGTTATCAATGAGGCCGGAAGAATCAAGCTTTTCGGGTTAAACTTATAGGCGACGACAGGCATTCTCTCCTTGACAGGGGCTTGAGAACGTACGTTTAACGTATCGAGATCACCAACGCCGGCGAACGCAATGTTTACGAAGCCTATCAAAAGGCTTGCCAAGACGATTAATTTCCTATATATCATATCCGTTATTTTCCTCTAAGACATCCCTCTCCCGGATAAACCCTTCATCAAAATAGTTGTTCTCTATTTTCGAATGGATCACCCGCTGGAAATAGAAACGATGGTTATTCCAATGGAAGGCCGGGTATTCCTTATTTTGTTTGACAATATTATTCGTGAAGACCAACCCGTCCACGGACTTGGCGTATACCAATGGCCTATCGAACGTAATAAACTCGTTCGCGTCGATCACGATATCACTATGGAAATATTTCCTTTGCGACGCTAAATCCGGGATTTCGGGATAAATAGAGATAATAGCGTTCGTAAATTGGAACATATTCGTCAAGGAGTTGATGAACTTATTCTTACGGATCAACACGTTCCGGCAAGCGCCGGTCTCGAACCAACCATTGCAATCACCGCACAGCAGGATCGCCGTCCCCGAGGTATGATCGAAAACATTATTCTCTACGACCGTTTGCCGAGGCGTGCTGAACAAGGAACCACGGGCACGGTTATTCCGGATCACGTTATCCGAGAATAGGACCGTCGGCGTCCACTCCAGATTCTCTATGCCGAAGCCGCTTCCCTCATGGATCGAAGGATTCACCGTATTCTCAAACCGGATCTCGAACTCCTTCGCCCCTCGGTAATCCGGTTGATCAACTGCCTTGATAGCGGTAATCCGGTTTCTCGCCCCTATCAATTCCATGGTGCTCGAATGGATGAACTGCACGGAATCCCCTACCCTTCCCCATTCGAAACCATACGATTGCGGGTGCATATACCGGCCTACCAAGGTCGAGTCATTCACTCGTCTCACCACTTTCAGGTAAGTTCCATGCACATTGATAGCGTCGTCCATCATCCCTTCGTACAAGCCATTCTTGGAGAGGATCGCTCCCTTGCAGGCCGAGAAATGGGTAGCGTCCGCCTGTGTCGTGAAATACCGCGGATCGTCCGCCCCTTTCAAGCAAACGGAGAAACCATCCAGCGTGATATTCTCGCTCACTTGCGCCAAGAGGCCCATTCCCTCGGCATAATGAACCTTGATATTCTCCAGAGTCGTATTCACGTCATGATACAGGAAGACACCGGGAGCCGGACGTTCCCAAGAACGCATGGCGATCACCGTACCGGGCACCAAACGGCTGTCTTTCCAACGGGGAGACTTTATCAGCCTTGGAGAAACCTCGATCAAGCCCCGCACGCCTATCGGGATATCGCTTGTATTATACACCAAATGACGTGTATCTCCCTCGAAGGCGATACCGGAACCGGGAGTCAACTCCCAGCCTTCTCCCTTCGCTACAAACACGCTATCCCGTATCTCATAGCGTACCCATGGAGCCACCTCGAAGGTGATCCCGCCTTTCAGCGTATCGTTCTCCACCACTTTTACCTGTGAAATCTGAGGATGCTTGAAGTCTATACTGAAATTCTTCAAGACACAATTCCTCGAATCCAGCAAAGAGACCGGCAACATCCTGCCGTGGAAGATTAACTCCGAGCCTTGCCCGTCGAACACCATATTCTTCATCCCCTCGAAAGGCAAACCTACTTTCTTCGGATTCATTTGATCATGATTCGAGATGAAATAGACACGCTCCGCCGCGCTATCGGGATAAAACTCATAGCGGCCCTTAGGCAAGGTCACCACAATTGTCTGGTTTTCCTCGCATTTCTCCCGTATCTGCTCCAATGCCCTCGCCATAGCGGGCGCATTATCCACATTCTCGACCGGGGATAAACCATAAGCCGACAAATCATACCTCCGTTCCGTAGAACAAGCGCTTCCAAACAGGGAATAAAGCAGGACAACTGCCCCCCATAGATACCATTTCATAGAAAATCAATTAAATATATCCGCGAAGGTATGTATTTTACAGGGTAAGCGCACTAAAAACAGACAATAACTTTCCGTCTCATGAATCCTATCACGAATCTCCTATAATAGCAGCCTGAGTTTTCTCCTAATAAAACAAAAGTTTCCTCAGTAAGAAACTTTTGTTTCCCTATATAGAAACGAAAGTTTTTCCTTGAAGAAACTAAAGTTTTCCGTATAAGAAATTTAGAAAAACTGCAATAGGCTGTCTTTTCCTGATTTATCTAGACACTTTTTTTGTTTATAAACGTAATCAGTAGACAGTAGTTATAAAGTAATACTGATATAGTAGTCACTTCTTTTAACTTCATACTGATAACATAGACACA